>NZ_JALAAI010000015.1:0-46993 GCF_052785085.1 Candidatus Electrothrix sp. | reverse complement strand
TGTAGGAAGCGCAACGCCTGTCCGTGGAAATATCTCGCTGAGGTTATCACGGCTCGGCGCCAGGGGCTGGATGTGCCTCCTCTGCCTCTTGCTGCGTAAAAAAAATGAGAGGGGTCTGAACGGTTACTTAACATCTTGTAATGGTTAAAAACGGTAAAAAATAGATTGCGAAAGCTTTTTGCAAAATACTGATCTCGTAAGAAAAGATCGAAAACGGCTAATTTCTTAAAATCAGTATGACAGAAATGTCTTTCGTAAACTTTTTCCAGTCTTGTTTTCATTATTTCAGCTTGTTAAGTTCATTCAAACCGGGAATCGCTGAAGGGATATGTTTACAGTATTTCAGGAATAGGGTATGCTGGTGCGGAAAGATTCACTATGTGATGCACGCTCTACAAACGTTTCCAAATCATTCAATATAGCTGGCACATATAACGATGTCCGACCATATGATAAAAGGAGGAACCAATGTCCTACATAGCAGATTTTGAAAAGGCCCTTGAAATTGGCCGTCCACCCAACATCAAGGCCCTGTTTCCCAACTCCAAGGCCCTGTTGGTCAGTGGCAAGGTGATTGACCGTGCCATGCTGGCAAAAGGCAAGGCCATGACCATGGCGGCCAATGGTCGAAACCACTTGGTTATACGCGGTGCCTTGATGGCTGCCCAACGGGCTCAGGCTGCCCTGATTATAGAGATTGCCCGTTCTGAAGGCGGGGCCTCATCCTATTGCCCAACCAATTACTGGAACATGGCACGTCAGGTAGATGCACTGTGCAATGAACTGGCTATTACTGTGCCTGTTGCCATTCATGCGGATCATTATGGAATCAAATCTACTGATGATCTGCCTTTTGCCCGTACCGAGATCCCCTCGCTCTTTGATGCAGGCATCACCTCCATTGCTGTTGATGCCTCTCATATGCTGGATGATGCTAACCTGCTCGTCAGTATTGATCTGAATAGCTATATTCCCTCCTGGGCTGGCTATGAAACCGAGGTTGGCGAGATCAAGGGCAGTCAAGGTCTGTCTTCTGCGGATGAGGCTCTGTTCCTTATTAAAGGACTTAATGCTCATGATATTTTCCCGGACTGGATTGCCCTGAACAACGGCACCAGCCACGGACTTGAGGCTTCCGGTCAAGGTATTCAGGTTGAATTGACCGCAGGAATTCATGAGGCATTAAAAGATTACGGGGTTTCAGGGGCACAACACGGCACCTCTGGCAACAGCTCAGACCGGTTGCGGGCTATTGCCAACCAGACCACAACCACCAAGGCCAATGTGGCTACAGCCCTTCAGATGATTTCCTGGGGTGTTGAGGTGAATGACTATGGCAACGCTATTCTGGATGGAGATGGAGAATTTGTCAAAGTGCCCGGCCAAGGCATGACCGAAGAACTATGGCAGGAAATGAAGGACTATGCCAAGGACCAAGGTTGGGAAAAAGGCAATTATAAAAAGCTCAATGCTGCCTTTGAAAATCGGATTATGGGGCAACCTAAGGAAATCCGGGAGCGTATGGCCCGCCGGGTGGATAACTTTGTTTATACCATGCTCACTGAGGTCTTTAATGCAGGTGGCACAGCACGTTATGCTGTGGATACAATTCTGGATGCAGGCTCCTATGATCTCGGCCCCAAAACCGGTCGTATTGAATCACCAGATGAGTGGACAGAAGAAAAAATTCATGCTCGTGCTGCTGAACTGGATACGGATAAAGGCCCGGAAGGCGATTTTGATGATTAAAAACTCTTGCGCAGAGGAGGCAATCTATCCCTGCTGTGGGCAGATCAGGAGCTGGGACAGGAAAAACAGCCGATGTTGCAGGTGAAAATCCCTTTGGGACAGGAAGAAATGGCACTGGAGCAGGAAAAAACGACCTTGTAAGGGGAGAAAGTGACACTGTAGCGGGAGAAAACCATTCTGTAGCAGGAAAAAATGGTTCTGTAGTAAGAAAAAGTCATTCTGCAGTGCCCCGCTCCCGCATCTGCCCGTCCCATGTCCTGATCATGTCTTTGCAGGCCAGATTCTCTCCACTTGCTGTATCGTAAGAATCAAAACAACTTCAGAAAACACTCATGCAAAAAATACTTGTTACCGGTGCTGCCGGTTTTATTGGTCATAATCTCTCCAAACGCCTGTTAGAAAACGGCCGCACCGTGGTTGGTCTGGATAATCTCAATGACTATTATGATCCTGAGCTGAAAAAGGCCCGGCTTGCCCAGCTCCTTGGATTTGAGCGATTCAGCCATGCGAATTTTGACATGGCGGATCGGGAGCTGACAGCAAAACTCTTTGCTGATGAACAGTTTGACGCAGTGGTCAATCTGGCTGCCCAGGCAGGGGTTCGTTACTCCCTGATTAATCCCCATTCCTATGTGGACACCAACCTGGTCGGGTTCCTCAATATTCTGGAAGGATGTCGTCATAATCAGGTTAAACACTTGCTCTATGCCTCGTCCAGCTCAGTGTATGGCGCTAATACCTCCATGCCTTTTTCTGTGCATGATAATGTGGATCATCCGGTTTCGTTGTACGCTGCCTCCAAAAAGGCCAACGAACTCATGGCCCATAGTTATAGCCACCTTTACCATCTTCCTTGTACTGGCCTGCGTTTTTTCACGGTCTACGGCCCCTGGGGACGTCCAGATATGGCCCTGTTCCTTTTTACCAAGGCTATTATGGAAGGTCGGCCCATTGATATTTTTAATAATGGTGAAATGGAACGTGATTTTACCTATATTGATGATATTGTCGAGGGTGTCTTCCGGCTGGTTGATCATCTGCCGCAGCCTGACCCAAATTGGAGTGGTGATGCACCGGACTCAGCAACCAGCTATTGTCCGTGGCGACTGTACAATATTGGCAATAATTCCAAACAAAAGCTAATGCGCTATATTGAGGTGCTGGAAGAATGCCTGGGTAAAACAGCACAAAAGAATTTCATGCCCATGCAGGCTGGAGATGTGCCAGCTACCTATGCCAATGTGGACGATCTGGTGCGGGAGATTGATTTTAAGCCGCAAACCACCATTGAGGAAGGGATCGGGAAATTCGTGGAGTGGTACAGGGGGTATTACAAATAACAATGCCTCAAAGGGGCTATATTTAACCAGCCCTACCCAGCCGAACCTCTTACACCGGATCACTCAAGCGCAAAGATGACCTTCAACGCTTGATCTATTTCCTGAAGATCCGATGAAGAGAGCCGCCCCCGGATTTTAACCAGCCTGTACCGATGATCTATCGGGCGTGTCTGCAAACAATCCGCCACGGATTTTTTTGACAGCCCGCTCTCCGCTGAAGGATGAATAACGATATTGGTTCGTATACGGGCTTTTTTCGCACTCCATGCAGTAACCGGGACCACTTGAATCACCGGAACCCGCTCATTATAGACATTATTGGTCACAATGACGCAGGGTCTGGTTTTGCCTTTTTCAGCCCCCTTTGTCGGATCAAGCCGTACATCGATAACCATCCCTCTTTTCAGGGCGGTCATTTCGGCCATCCGGGCAGGGCCACCTCGGTCAGCTCCTGCAAGTCTTCATCTTCGGAATAGACTTCAGCGTACAGGTCTGCGGATTTTTTTAGCTCCTTCAGTTCCACTGCTTTTTTAAAATACTCTACTGCCGCACGCAGCATGGAACTTTTATCTTTGAACCCGTACTCTTTAAAATTACTCAGAAATTGCGCTTGCGCCTCTTCAACGGTAAATTTTGCCTGCAACATAGAACACCTCCTTAATGCACTCAAACAGGGTCGCATCTTATGCCCCTATAATACGACCCGGCATACTAAAAGTCAACGGGAGTATTCGAGCATATTGTGATTTTTTCGAGCCAACAGCAGAGGAAGTTGTTATAATCGCAAAGGCGATTGATATCAGACTATACAGTGATTTGGAATAAAAGATGAACGACGGCAAGAGAAAACCTCTGAGTACACAGTTTAAATCCGAACCAACTCAACATCTCCCCAGGCCCCAAGATGTTCACCAGAAATAATAACAACTCCGGCAAGACCCGCAATCCCCTTGGCAACTTCCAGGGCATGCTGAATACTTTTCTTTTTCCGGCCCACTTCATTACCCAAGCGGGTGGCAGCAGTATCAGCCAGGGCCGTGGAAGCTGCAGTAACCACAACCGCATCAGCCTGACCAAGGCTGAGGGAATGACCAATCATCCCGGAGGAACAACAGACCCCGCAGGGCATCTGTTCTGGCAGGAGGCGGATACCCAGTTTGCCGCTCAGTGGTGACTCGCCTGCATAAATGGCAATGGTACTTTCCTGGGTTCTGGCGACAAAGAGATCACCGCCGTTTTCGACAATCACTTCCTCAAGGTTCAGAGAGGAAAGCAGGTTCTTGCCCACTTGCTCCGCCACAATACCGGCAACCGCAGCCATTGGCCCGACCCCGGCAACCTCTCCTGCGGCCAGCATTTCCTGTATGATATCCGGGGCCTGATTATTTTGAGGCAGAGGAACAAGGCTTTGAAGAAAATCCGGGTATATTCTGATATACCCTTCAATAACACTACGCACCTGAGAGACTGCCAGTAAGGCATGATCCTCCACAGGTTGTGAGGCCAGGATATGCAGATCTGTTTCAGCGATTTTGACTATGGAAGAAACAAGCCCGGAATTTTCAGTCAGGCGATATTCTCTCTCTTGATAGGAGAGCGGGGATTTTTTTTCAGAACGAGCCATACGGCCTCTTGCTTTTTCAGGAGTTATCTGGAATACAATGCAGTTTCAACAAAACAGAACCTCTCAACAGACAATCATCCTTTTTACCCGATATCCCCGAGCGGGAAAAGTAAAAACCAGATTGATTGACCGGCTCGGTCCGCAGGGAGCAGCAACCCTCCATGATCAGCTGACTCGTCAGGTCATCAATACTATACAGCCAGTATTGCAAGCAAGGCAGGTCCAGCTACGAGTCGCCTATTGCGGAGGCTCGGCAGAAGAAATGCGAAGCTGGCTCGGTAGCGATATTTTGCTCCAGGTACAGGAGGGAAACGACTTAGGTGAGCGTATGGCTGATGCCTTTGTTCGAGCCTGGCAACAGGGTGCTGAACGAGTGGTACTTATTGGCTCTGACTGCCCCGGAATCAATCCGTCCATTATTGAAAGCGGTTTTAAATACCTGGAAACCCACGATCTGGTGCTGGGCCCGGCAGCAGACGGCGGCTATTATCTGATCGGCCTTCGGAACAGCGTACAAGGGCAATACAGAATACTCTTTCAAGATATTGACTGGGGCACTGGACAGGTGTTACAACAAACCCTGAACCAGGCACAAAAGGCAGGTTTTTCATTCGCCCTTCTGCCGGAACTCTACGACATCGACCGACCTGAAGACCTTGTCCATCTCAATTATTATACCGACGCTGAATGAGCAGGACAATATCGGCTCCTGTCTTGATCGCCTGCTCCGACAAATGCGACAGCACGACATTCAGAGAGAAATTATCGTCGTTGACGGAGGCAGTACAGACCAGACTATCAATGAAGTTGTTGCCCGAGGAATCACCCAGGTTTCCTCGCCACCAAGCCGGGGTACTCAGCAACACACCGGGGCACAGTCGGCTTCTGGCGATATCCTGCTCTTTCTTCATTGCGACACAGGCTTGCCAAATAATTTTTCCGGGCATATTTATTCGATCCTGCACAACAAGGATGTTGCTGCTGGTGCCTTTCGGTTAAAAATCAACGGGCGAGGGTTGGGCTTTCGCCTTATTGAGACTGGAGTGCTCTTCCGTTCAACCATCTTCAGCTTGCCCTATGGCGATCAGGCCCTGTTCATGCGCAGAAAGACCTATTTTGCTGCTGGTGGTTTTCCAAAAAAACCGATCATGGAAGATCTGGCCTTGGTTCGTCAGCTGAAAAAACTGGGCAGAATCGCCCTTGCCCCGGCCCATGTCACCACCTCAGCCCGACGCTGGCAACAACATGGTTTATTTAAAACAACACTAATCAACCAGCTCATGCTGCTCGGTAATGCTTTTGGTCTCTCTCCGCAACAGCTGGCACGTTTTTATTACGCAAAAAAGAAATAATCATGCAGGCAATGCTTCTGGCTGCCGGATTCGGCACCCGCTTACGACCCTACACCCTTATTCGTCCCAAACCACTTTTCCCGATCTGCAATACGCCTCTGCTCCATATCCTGCTGGATAAATTGGTTGATGCAGGCTGTGACCGCATCGTGGTTAACTGCCATTATCTTGCTGATCAAATTAAGGAAGCTGTAGCGGGGAGACCAGAGGTGATTCTCCAGTATGAAGAGGAAGTACTCGGAACCGGCGGCGGCCTACGCAAGGCTCTGGAGTATTTCCATGATGGGCCTGTTCTGGTCATGAACGGAGATATCTTTCATGATATTAACCTCAAACAACTGTTGGAGGCTCATGTTTCTGCAAGCTCCTCAGTCACTATGGCCTTGCATGATTATCCCCGATTTAATTCCGTTGCTGTACGTCGGGGATGGGTTCGGAATTTCCTAACACGTAAAGAGGCTGCTCAAAAGAAAGACAAAGAAGAAATGCTGCTGGCCTTCACCGGTATTCATGTTGTGAACCGGGAGGTCATTGAGCAGATTCCAGCACAGGGCTTTTTTCATATCATTGATCTGTATAAAGAGCTGGCAAGAGATGAAAAGGTAGGCTTCACAAGAACTGATGGCAGCTTTTGGAAGGATATGGGAACACCACAAGATTACCTGGATCTTCATCAACATCTGCTCTCAGCCCGGACACCGTCTTGGCAGGTTCATGAAAGTGCAATAATCGGGAAAAATGTAGAGTTGGAAGACTGGGGAGTTATTGGATCTGGGGCAGTGATCGGTGAAGGTGCAAGACTGGCTCGTTGTGTCGTCTGGGATCATGCGGAGATTGCAGCTGAAAGCATACTCACAGATGTGATTTGTCCAGCAGAATTGAAATGAGTATGAAAACTTCATGGTGCGTGGGACAAGAACGCCATCAGATCAGAGTCGATTGAAAAAAAGAGACGCGGGGCCGTCGTGTAAGCGGTAAAGCATAAGTTTGTAAGCCGTAAATAACTTATTGGTAACGTGTAAAAATATGCTAGTTTACCAGACTAGTGCTGTTCTTTTTTTAGGTGAATAAACAGCTGTCATCACCCCCGATTTACGCAATCGGGCTTCGGGCTAACCTGCCTCGCAGCAGTTTTGCACTTGCCCCCCTGTCTCACTAATTCAGCAATCACCTTTTATTCATCTTTGAACTTGACGACACTCTGATGATTTGCCATATGTATTTGATTTATCAACCCTCGCAACTCTTTTAAATTGTCTTGAAAGTTCTCGTAACTCTTTGAAAACGAATGCTTTGGTTCGTGAACAATGTCTCTTTCTTCTTTATGAGTAATACGTTTATACGCTGAATCGACAACCCTGCCAGCTACAGTCTTATTATTCGCAAGAAGATTCTTTCTGACCTCCAATGCCTCAGCAATGCTTATCTTTTCACCGTTATAATCAATTTCGGTTTCAAAATTGGCCATTTGTATCGCATGATTCAGTTTTATCCGTTTGGACTGCATTTTTTTCAGTTTTTCCGTAAAGTCCTTTGGACAAAACCCTTCCACAGGCTCTTTTCCTTCAATGTCGTTATCAGAGTAAAATCTCATCCCTGAACGTTCCGAATCGCGGATACCGAGCAAATTTTCTATAATCTTGATCTGACGATCATATTCATCCCTTAATTCTATCGCCTCAAATAAAAACAGATTCCCTTTATTATCAGGCATAAGATCACCTCAGTTTGCTTATAGGTTTAGAAAAATTGCTCTCTTCTATTGCCCATCCTTGGCCCGAATAAACCGCATCTTCAGCTCATAAACCACCTTATCCAGCAATTCCTGTTCATCCTTTTCCAGATTCCCTTTGGTTTTCTCTTCGAGCATAATCAAGGTATCAATACTGTGCCGGGCAAGCTCAAGATCCCTGCTCTTTTGTCCTGTCTCAGGATGGGCCAGCTCACCGAGATGGAAGAGAGCCGTCGTGTTCAGCGACAGGATAAAGGAGATAAAGGAAACAACCGGCATAACACAGTTTCCGTTTCTATCTTTCACCCTTCCTTCAGGACATTCACAATCTTTTTTCTGGCGGTAGCTCATATCCGTTGCTTCAGAGTCTCTCGTGCCGTCAGTGGAAGCTTGAAGTTGGCTCTCCTGGTTTGAGCCACTATCTTTTTCCTGTTCACTCATTGCCTTATGCAGAATTAAGATTAATCAAAGGAGCAGGTATGTTCCTCTTCCCTGCCCCATCTCGCTTGATCAAAAAATCAAGAGGTATACGCTGGCAGCTCCAGAGCCATAGCATCATCAATATGCTCCAACTCCTTAACTTTAGCAAGGAGTTCCTTATTTACCAGCTGATTTGTGTTGAGAAGAATAACATTTCGTCTGGCAGTCGCTTCCTGACCAACAACCATGTTGGAAATGTTCACACCAGCTGCACCAATGATACTTGCCAATGCACCAATCACACCAGGTACGTCCCTATTATGAACCAGCAACATAGGTCCAGCTGGCATGGCCTCAAGGCGGAAGGAATTAAAGCGAACCAGACGCGGCTCTTTGATATCAAACACCGTGCCAGCCAGCATATTTTCTCCTTTACTGGTTTTGACCGTTATCCGGAGCATATTGGTAAAATCAGCGCGTTGGCTGGTCTTGGATTCAATCACCTTAATCCCTCGTTCTTCTGCAATAATAGGTGCATTAACATAGTTGACAGCATCCTGAAGAATCGGGGTAAACAAACCTTTCAGGAAAGCTACGGTCACCGGGTTAGTATCCTGGTCTGCAAGATCACCACTGTATTCCAGATTCACCTCCTGAACCCCGCCCTGAGAGATCTGCATATGGAGACAGCCCAGCATTTCGCCGAGGGTAATATATGGTCCAACCTGTGCCAAAACCTCATCGCTCACCGAAGGTACATTAACGGCATTACGGACAGTGCCCTTGAGCAGGTAATCAGCCATTTGCTCAGCAATGGCCACAGCCACATTTTCCTGGGCCTCAGCAGTGGAAGCACCCAGATGCGGGGTGCAGATAAAATTATCCAGTCCCAGCAAAGGAGTATCCTCTAAAGTGGTTGGCTCTTTTTCAAAAACATCCAGGGCTGCCCCAGCAATACGTCCTTCCTTCAAGGCTGCGTACAGTGCCTCTTCATCAAGAACACCGCCACGGGCACAGTCAATGAACATAGCCCTTTTTTTCATGGCTGCAAAAAAATCTGTGGAAAGGAGATGATGGGTGTCCTTGGTCAGGGGGGTATGGACAGAGACATAATCAGCCCGCTCAGCCAGCTCCAGTAAATCAACCCGCTCTATGCCAAGCTTTTTCACCAACTCATCAGGCATAAAAGGATCATAGGCTATAACCTTCATTTTCAGACCCTGGGCCCGGTTGGCCACTATGGAGCCGATTCGTCCAATTCCCACAATACCCAGGGTCTTACCAGTAACCTCGCGGCCCATAAAACTTTTCTTGTCCCATTTGCCCGCCTTCATGGAAGCAGTCGCCTGGGGAATATTTCTGGACAGAGACATCATCATGGAAATGGCATGCTCAGCCGCAGTGGTAGCATTACCGTCCGGAGCATTCATTACCACAATACCATTTTCACTGGCTGCCGGAATATCCACATTATCCAAACCAATACCAGCCCGCCCCACAACCTTCAACTTTGTTGCAGCCTCAATGATATCCTCCCGTACCTTAGTAGCACTCCGGATAATCAATCCATCATAATCCGGGATAATCGCTTTGAGTTCCTCTGGTGGCAGACCGGTGTTTACATCCACCTCCAACCCAGCCTCTTTGAGAATTTTTTCACCGATGGGCGCGAGATTATCACTGATAAGCACTTTCATATTTTTCCCCTTAATACTCCGTTCCTTAGTTTAAATTAATATATTTAAAAACAAAAAATGTTGATTTTTAAGTACAAAGCTTGCACTATAACGAGATTTATACAGACCGACAATATTAAAATCGCAAAGGCGGTTTTTCCGTATGAACAACGCAGAGCAGCCTCGCCATAAAAAATAAGAGAAAGCAGCTGATTAACAATATGCGACATTTTCATTCATACGCCCCTGTGGATTACGACATCATTTCTGTGTCCAACGTACGGAGCTGTATGCGATAAACCGCTTCTACTCCTGATAACAGTCAGGAAAATTTCTCTTTGACAGCTGATAACAAAACGATTACCTAGTGCAAAAAACGAAATATCGTGTTCGCACAATAAATAATATAAATAAGGAAGAACAGTAATGACAGATGTTCGCGTCCGTTTCCCACCCAGCCCCACAGGCTATCTCCATATTGGCAGTGCCCGTACTGCCTTGCTCAATTGGCTCTGGGCAAAAAAAAATAACGGTAAACTCATCTTACGTATTGAAGATACCGATGCCGAGCGTTCCACCCAGAAATCCATTGAAGGTATTATTGATGGCCTGCAATGGCTGGGTCTGGATTGGGATGAAGGCCCCTATTTCCAGACGGAATTTGCTGAAAATCATTGCAAGGCAGCAGATCAGCTCCTGGAATCCGGCCACGCCTATAAATGCTTTTGTACCAAGGAAGAACTGGAAAAAAAGCGGGAAGCAGCCAAGGCTGCAAAAAAAGAGTTCGGTTATGATGGTACCTGCCGTAATCTGAGCTCGGAAGAAGCCGCTGAAAAAGAGGCTGCAGGACTGGCCTCAGTTATCCGCTTCAAAGTTCCTGAACTGGAAGGATCCTTAGTCTATCATGATGAGGTCTTGGGAACCATTAAACGGGCCTATGACGATATTGAGGATTTTGTCATTGTCCGCTCCAACGGCAAACCGCTCTACATGCTCTGTAATGTAGTGGATGATATCCGTGATCGGATCACCCATATTATCCGGGGCCAGGACCATATGAGCAATACCACCCGTCAGGTTCTCCTCTATCAGGCACTGGATGCACCTTTACCGGTCTTTGCCCATATGCCGTTGACTTTGGATCTGCAAAAGCGCAAGATCTCTAAGCGGAGCCACGGTGAGCTGGTTTCAGTCCAATTTTACCGTGAAAAAGGTTTTATCCCTTGGGCTCTCTGCAACTTCCTGGCCCTACTGGGCTGGAATCCAGGTACAGAACAGGAAATCTTCAGTCGGGAAGAGTTGATTGAGGTCTTTACTCTGGATCGGATCAGTAAGGTGAACTCGGTCTTTAATCACCAAAAAGGAAACCCAAAATTTTTTACTGATCCCAAGCTCATCTCCATCAATGAGCAGTACCTGCGATCAATGGATATCTCCGTTTTGGCAGAACTGGTCAAACAGGATTTCATTGAGCAAGGCATCTGGGATGACGCTTATGAAGGTGAGCAAAAGGAATGGTTCCTTTCCACCTTAGATTTGATTCGGGATCGTTTTCATACAGTACGGGATTTTGCAACCTTGGGCCGGGCATATTTTGCTGATGATTATGCCGTGGAAGATAAGCCGCTCAAAAAGAATGTGCTCAAATATCCAGATCTCACAACCTGGATGCCCATGCTGTCTGAACGCTTTGACGGATTAGATGATTTTAACAAGGAGACCAGTGAAGAAACCGTCCGGGCCTTGGCAACTGAGCTGGATATTAAACCGGGTATCCTGATCAACGGGATGCGCACCGTGCTCACCGGGCAGTTGGCTGGGCCGGGGATGTTTGATATTCTTATGGCCTTAGGTCAAGAACGGGTCGTTCAACGATTGAGTAATATTGACCATCTCTATGAGGAGTAACCATTTTTTGTAAAGCTCTTCCTGTTGACGTCGCAACTGCTGGTTACGACGTCAACTCCCTTTTATCGCTGTTTTTTATGCCAAAACCCTTCAGTTGATTCCGAGCTGATTGTATCAAATTCTTCCAACGCTACCATCATACTCCTCCGGAGCTGCTCAACCCTTTTCAGGAGATAGGGTTCTGTTGTTGTATTCCTCATATCCTTCATGAGCAACAGCATACCAAAATTTTCCTTTCTGCTCATTTTATCCTTCTTACTGACCAGCCTGTGTAGAGGAAGCTCAATCCGTAGACAGGATTCATGAGGGACAGAAGAGAGCCTATCCTGTTCAACGGCTGCCCAGCGAAAGCTTCGCCGTGATTGTTCAGCGCTCGTTCTTTGCTCAATATAATGAAACTCTGCATAATCAAAGTGTAATTCCTTCAAAGAGACGCAAACCGCCTGCCAGAGTGCTTCAGGATGAGCAGCTGAGGAAATTCTTCGCTGGTGCTGAAGAAAAAGCCGCCGTTGAAGACTGATTCCAGTTTCATCAGTCAGATCACGGGCCCAAGAAGCTACATTATGAAATTTCAATATCTTTAAATCACTCAAATAATGCATCAACCCAATCAAGCCGATTCCGAGAACAAAAATAATCAGTGCTGAACTCTCATTCTGAGCATGAACAAGCAGCATAGATGAAATTCCAAGCAGGACGGTTAAAAAATACAGTGCCAAGACTGCCCGCCGATGAGTCAGGCCAAGTTTAACCAAGCGATGATGAATATGCTTGTTATCTGGTTGAAACATACTCTTACCATTGATAAAACGTCTGACAGGAGCCCAAAGAGTATCCATCAAAGGCACACCAAGGGCAATAACCGGGATCAACAAGACCGTTGCAACCTGCCCCTTAATTGTCCCACCAATACTCAAAGCAGCCAGACTATACCCAAGAAAATAACTGCCACTGTCTCCCATAAAGATAGTGGCTGGATAAAAATTATAACGTAAAAAACCGATCAGAGAACCTGCTAAGGCGGCAAAGGCTAAGGCGGTTGTGAGGCGAGCGCTCACAACACAGACAAAGAGCATGGAAAGTGAAACAAAAAGACAGATACCTGCGGCAAGTCCGTCTAAGCCATCAATCAGATTAATAGCGTTAATAACAAGTAAAAACCAAAATACAGTGAACGGCAGAGATAGAAAGCCGATAGAAAAATCTGCTCCAAAGGGTGTGGTGACGACTGTAATCCGAAACCCGCAATAATAGACAAAAACAGCAACCAGTAGCTGACCAAATATTTTGACAAAAAAAGAGAGTTCTCGGAGATCATCAAGAAGTCCCAGTAAAAAGATAAGAACCGCTCCGGTAACAAAGCAGAAAATACGGTTATCTGCAAAAAGCTCCTGAACTGTAGGACTGTACTCTCTTAACACAAGCAGCAAAAGAAAGGGAAGGAAAAAACTGGTAAAAAGGGCCACTCCACCGATTCGAGGTATCTTTCCTGTATGCATCTTGCGAGCAGATGTTTTATCTGTCAGATCAAAATACAAGGCCAGCTGGCGAATAACAGGGGTCAACACCAAGGAAGCCAAACTACCAGCAACAAAAACAAACAGAACCGTGACCATCCAGAACAACTCGTTTATACATGTTTAATAGTTACCTGCTGGTTAACTGCACCGGAAGGGTATCCAATGATAATACAGAAAGACTGAATAAGAGATATAACGAGATAATAATTTTAAAATGACAGTACTTTAAACTACATACTTAGTCAGCGAATACGAATTCACCATTCTTATCAGCAACAAACAAGACACCTCTAGAAAGAAACCGAAACCATTTCACCAAACGTAATAACCCCACGAACCATTTCCAAACTTTTGGCACTCTCAACCGCCTCGTCAAAACTGTCTAACGTAAAACGATGGGAAATCATATCAGAAACAATAATCGCCTCCTCATTAATCAATTGCAGACATTTTTTAAAATCAGCCGGTGTAGATGCGTAGGTGCCGGTCAAGGTGATTTCCTGCTGATGGAGCCAGCCCGGGTCGACCTTTACCTCAATATCAGGAGCTGCACCAAATATATTGCACACGCCGCCCATGGCAACCAAACTCAAACAATCCTCAATAACGTCAGGGATGTCAATGGAAATAATAACCACATCCGCTCCTCGACCTTCAGTGATACGCATCACCTCGTCCTGAAGATTATCTGTTGCCGAGTTAACCTGATGATCTGCCCCCATCTGACCAGCCATAGCCAAGCGTATGTCAACAATATCAGCAACAATCACCTCGCAACCGGTCCATTTTGCTGTCTTCACATGCATCAATCCCATGGATCCGCCACCAATAATCAGCACGGTCTGCCCCTCTTTCATGTTATTCGACCGGGCTGCGGCAAAGGTACAGGAAAGGGGTTCAGCCATCACAGCATCTTCAAACGAAATCTCGTCATCCAGTTTAACGAGACCACCAACATTAATTATTTCTTTTGGCACACGTACGTATTCGGCAAAGGCTCCATCCAGGCCATGCCCAAGCCCCAAGGCATTTTCACAAAGGTTATACCGTTTCTGAAGGCAATAATGACATTGCTCACACACCGCCATTGGATAGACTGCAACGGGATCGCCCACTGAAAACCCTTGCACTCCTTCTCCGACCTGACTGATTTCACCCGATATATCGTGCCCAAGAACAGTGGGAAGATCTTCTGTTAAGCCTTGGCCCAGCATTGTTTTAACATCTTTTCCGCAAATTCCTGCAACTTTTGTTGCAACAACAACTTCGCCTGGACCAGCAACCGGATCAGGATAATCTTCGATACGAATATCTTCGGCTCCGTAAACAACAGCAGCTTTCATAATATAAGGGATAGGTTTAAGGGTTCAAAAGAAAATATTTATAGTTATCCATATAATAGTACAGCAAGAAGGGTGAGAAAATCAACAGGGAAAGCGGAAGGAATTCATCTTTTCCCAGGCAAAGCCATTTTAGTCCTCAATGGAAAGCATAACGCAAAAGAGTCTCTCAAACTTTCCTGCGAACCTCTGCATATAAATCAAAAGTAAGAAAAAATTCAACAGGAATCACATTTCTTCCAGTAACAGCAGAATAATAGCGTGATACAGGGCAACGATATAACCGTTAGAGATGAATAACGACAAAGAGAAAGCCAAACACAATTTGGGAAACAGAACTTGGAAACAAAAAAGGCGTTTCAGAAAAAATTTCTGAAACGCCTGATCGTTCATGGGGTGAACGATGGGACTTGAACCCACGACCTCCGAGGCCACAACCCGGTGCTACCACCAACTGAGCTACGCTCACCACAATCAAATCTGTTGTGCGAGGTTATATACTCTCTTACAATCCTTTTGGCAAGCAGAAATTCAACTTTTAATCAAGTTCTTTCTGGCAATGTTTACAAATTTTGGCCCGTGCCTTAATTAATTCGGCACAGTATGGGCATTCCCGTAAAAAATGGTTTGCCAAAAGTTTATTGATGGCCAAATTAATATCCTGCTCCAGTTGGGTATCGGAAAAATCATGGTTCCGCAGCACTTCAACACAGGAGAGATCATTAATTTCAGCAAGCAAAGAGGCTGCCCGCTTCCGATCATCAATTTTAGCGGCATTATCAGTAAGCAGAAAAAGCACTGGTCCTAAATCACTAGCCTCTACACAGGTATCCAGTTTGGCAACAGCCTCTTTTTCTGATTTATAGCGGGCATTTTGTCGTTTTAAAGCCTCTATATCAACAATATTTCCAGTAAATGCTGATGCACCAGCAACCATCATATTATAACTTTCTTTACTATTGGGAATCTCCATGTAGCGATACGAACCCACATGTCCGTATTGATTTTCAATGTATTCCCAGCCCTTGCTAAAAAGGGAACATTCATTATTCAGGCAAATAAACAAAAACTCTGACCCCCAGCCAAGACCGTCCCCCACATGCACGGGTGGGGCATGGCACAGGGTCAGCTCTATATCGCAATGAGGGCAGGTATGTTTTTCTTCAAGATAGGCAAGTGCTCTTTCCAGCATATGTAAACTCCAACAGATAGTAAGATATTAGGTAGTAAGATACTATAGTGTTGCAACCGATATCATCGCCCACTTTCGGTCGATGCAACAGATCGCTTTTGTTGTGCCCCGCTGAACTGCGGGTTCTGCTGCTTATGTCAGGGCAGCCCGGTGCTGTTAAATGTACGCAAAAGAACAAAAGAGGCAATCCCTACTAAAACAATACGTAAAAAAGTATCCAGATTTTTTTTCATAACTCTTTTCCCTGAGCAACGGGATAGTCTATTATAAATAGTATACGCCATGTCCCATGAAAAACGAATCACTTTTCACAGGCCGATACGTTAAGCATGAACATGATCTCCGTCAACAGCGACTTCTTCCAGACAAGGGTTCCTCCAGAACGCCCTGTTTCCTTTAAATAATAGCACCCAGTACCTCGTCCACAGCCTTGGCCTGCTCCATACGGTTACGGAGAAAGGATTCAGTAAGATGCTCACTGTTTTGTTCCATCTGTCTGCACAGCTCCTGGATTCCCTCCTGGTCCCCTTGATCAGCCACTGTTTTTACCCGCTCCAGATTTGCTACAAAGTCATGGACAATTTTGCGACTCTCCCCAGAGGTGGACATAATCTCAGCATAAGTTCTCGGGTTTTGAGAATGTACTCGTGCCATAGCCAAAATAGGGTAAAGGGAGGTCAGAGTGCAATGGGAGGATAAATCCTCAGCAGTAATCCCGTTCTCCTCCAGCGTCATAGCCAGAGCCACAGATATCACAGTGGGCAGCTTCTGGCCAATTCCCATAAGCAAATCATGTTTTGCTGCTGAATCCTGATAAATATTTGCTCCGTGCTTGTATAAAAAGGCCTCAAACTCAGAACAAAAGGTACCACTGCGGCCAGTGCGAACCACAATGGCATTTTTATCCTTCATGGTTGCGGCCTGGGGCCCCCAGAGATTATGGACCAACATAATCTCAACCCCGGCGCTTGTGACCTTCAGGGCGGTTTCAAGAGTGTTTTCTGATTCACCAGCCAACAGGATTAAGGCCTTACCATCCTCAAGAAGGGGTGCATATTGGCGTATGGTGTCTGCTGTAAATGAAATTGGCACACAGATCACCACCACATCGACCTGTGGAATCATCTCTTCCGGTCGGAGTTCTGTACTGCGCCCGGTCATAACAGTACGATAGCCCTCATTTTCTAAACGATCAGCAAACCAGTCACTCATGGCCCCAGTCCCAATAAATCCAAATGACTTTATTATTTTGGAGCGCATATCCACCCGGGGGAAACAGCCAAGCAGACGCATACGGTTGCCTTGACCGATAATTCGCTCCTCTATTGCGACTACCGCCTCCTGCATGGCCCGGTCTTCAATATGGCCTTCTGCTTCGATATAGATCTGTAATTTCTGAGACTTCACATCATTTTCGGAACTCATGTCCAGAATATTGATACCATGCCTGGAAAATTCACCTAGAATATCAACAAGTAAGCCAACTCGATCATCCAGCGGACCTGTAATAAAGGCAGTGGCATCATACCCGGTTGTTTGGGCAATTTCACGGCCCAGAACAGCATAGCGGGTCCGGTTATGTGGGGCAACCTCCCGCTCAATGATGTGCAGACCCAAGGCATCCAGGAGTTGAGCAGTGGCAATAACACCGTGGCTCCTTTCCCCTTGCTCCTGAAGACGGTGAACAGCCTGTTTCATATCCTGAATACTGGTCAGGGTTGCATGAGGAAAAGCTTCACAGAGATATTCATCGCATTGGCGAAACACGGCCCGCTTGCCCAGCAGTACCTCAAGTTCTTCTTTCTGAACATCCGGAAAAAACACACCAAGCGAAAGGTCAGCAGGCAAAACAATATTATCCAGCCAATACCCTTTTTTTACCTGCTCGAACAAACGAAAATACTGCTTATTCTCTCCTTGCCGGGTATTAAATATCGGGATGACGATCTGATCAACGTGCTGGGTGATAAAGGCATCCACAAGGCCACCGGAATGGGGGTACAGTTTAATCTCAGCCTGAGGAGCATATTGGGTGGCAGCCTGCCAGGCATGGGAATGCTCAGGACCAAGGGTGCCAAGGGTTATTTTCTGTTCTGATATTGATGTAGACATAGCAGGTTATCTTCAAAGAAGAAAGCCCCCGAACAGGGAGTGGTTTTCAGCAGTACTTTCCATCATATCCTCTCTGAGGAAGGGACAACAAAATATAAAAGTCGCTCAGATGACTCGTAAGTTAGGACGTAGTGTTGTTGGATGCTTGCCTGATTATCAGACGGAAGAATCCACCCGGCTAACATGAGTGGTTTTATGATTACAAAGTTGTGCTTCAAATGGTATAGTTTTCAAAAAAACACTAAACCTTTTTATAAAAAAAACTTTTTTTACTATGTACGTATTGAAAAAACTGGTACAGGACTGGTACAAAGGTGTACCAATAAAAAATGGTTACGTCTCAGCAAGGCGTAACCATTTGAAATTATGGAGCCGATAACCGGACTTGAACCGGTGACCTACTGATTACGAATCAGCCGCTCTACCAAGCTGAGCTATATCGGCATATTTTTTTTGTGGACGAGACGAATCAGTGAGTTATTTCCCTGCTCATTCAATGAAGCTCTATCCATGTAGCATGGTTAGGCTATACTGTCAAGATTATGAAGCACCATTTTACATTATTAGCCCTTTTTTTTCTGATTTCGCTGCTTGGATGCCAGCAAGAAGAACAAAAACGCAATTCTGCCCCAGCTTCAACGCCAGAAGGACAACCAAGCCCTGTAGCGGTGAAAAAAACATTGCCCCCCCCGCCTCCAGCACCGGGCTGCCAATCCTGTCATACTGAAATACAGCTGGATAGTAATCATAATCTTGCCTGTGCAAGCTGCCATCAGGGCAATAATACAGTCAATGAGAAAAAAGTAGCCCACCAAGGCTTAATCAGCCAGGCCGCAAGCCCGATAGCTATGGAAAAGAACTGTGGTAAATGCCATGCTGAGCAGCTGGAGCGTTGCGCTCAGTCCGGCCATTTTACCATGAGTAATGCTGTTAATCAGGTTCGGGAACATTTTGAGCTTTCGCCGCTGAAGGACCTTACTGAAATCCCGGAAAATGAGGGCATTCCCCAGAATAAGAAAGAGCTGGTCAATGACTTGCTCCGTCGGCAATGCCTGCGCTGCCATGTATATAGTAAGGGGGATGACTACCCTTATGTCCGGCGCGGCAAAGGCTGCGCAGCTTGCCATATGCAGTATATTGATGGCAAACTGACAGGAAAAGAGGAGGGCAAGGCAAACCATGCCTTTATCAGGCCTGCAAAACAGCAATGCCTGAGCTGCCATTATGGTAATCATGTGGGCAGTGACTTTGATGGTGGTTATGAGCAGGATCATAATTGGTCCTACCGCACACCCTTTATCACCAGGGATCCTTTTCTCCGGCCTTATGGCATAGAACTTCATAATCTTGTCCCGGATATTCATCAACAGCGCGGCATGACCTGCCTGGATTGTCATAGTGGTGCTGAGCTTGCTGGTGAAAAGCCTTCTGTGCAATGTCTGGATTGTCATGGATCTGATGTATCTCCTGCTGTTAGCAAGCTTCGGGTTCAGGGGAATGAACGTATTCTCCAGCTCTACAAGAGCGAAGAAGAACGTTTGGTCCCACGTTTGCAACATCCTGCCCATATTAGATATAAGGCTCAGGTTTCCTGTCAGGTTTGTCATGCCCAATGGTCCTATAATGACGGGACAACCCATTTACTGCTCAGCTATTCTGAAGATGTGTACCCCTGGGATCGCCTTGCTGTCCAGTCCAGCTCTGCGGTGGAGCGTTTTGTTGAATATAATCTGTACACTGAAGAGGAGGAGCTTGCTCCTTCCTTGCCTGATCAGATCACTGGCAAACGGAAAGCAGGGATCTGGTATAAGGGCTTTACTCAGCGTCGCTGGGAAGATATCCTGATTGATAAAGATACAGATGGGATCATCAAGGTCTTCCGACCTCTTCTGGATCTCAGGCTTTCTGCCATTGATGAGGAGGAAGAGATCATTGCGGATTTTGATAATCTGATGGGCAAGGATGCAGGGTTACGCCCCTATACCCCCCATACCACAGGTCCGGCTGGCCTTTTTTATGAACAACGTTTTCTCCACCTGCTGTCTGGCCAGGATGGAGAATCCGCAGAAAATCAGTAAAGAAAGATCAAAAAGAGTAAAGAAGAATGATGAGCTTTATCAATACATTTTGCAGGAAAAGTACTATTTTCGTGCCCCTTTTGTTGCTCTGCCTGCTGCTGTTGAACGGTTGTGCCCGGAAAAAAAATATTACACCTGCCAACGATCCAGCTTCTATGCCAGCTTCTATAACAGAAGATGACCAAGAGAAAG
Source organism: Candidatus Electrothrix sp. (assembly GCF_052785085.1). Lineage (NCBI taxonomy): Bacteria > Pseudomonadati > Thermodesulfobacteriota > Desulfobulbia > Desulfobulbales > Desulfobulbaceae > Candidatus Electrothrix > Candidatus Electrothrix sp. The sequence continues at coordinate 26,758 of NZ_JALAAI010000015.1, read as the reverse complement.
ACAAAAAAAAGGAAGACAAGAAAGAGGAAGAACAGAAAAAAAAAGAATCTGGGAAAAAGAAACGAGGAAAGAAGAAAGGGAGAAAAACACCTCCAACCCAGCGTCCCTATGTGATTGAAGGGCGAAAATATTACCCGATTCCTTCAGCTGAAGGGTATGAGGAAACAGGCTTGGCCTCCTGGTACGGTGATCCTTTTCACGGTCGCAAGACTGCTAATGGCGAGACCTATGATATGCACGGGGTGACAGCGGCCCATAAAACCCTGCCGATGAATACCATGCTGCTGGTCAAAAACCTGGCCAATGGTAAGACTGCCACGGTTCGCATTAATGACAGAGGACCTTTTGTTGATGGCCGGATTATTGATTTGAGCTATACCACAGCCAGGGAACTTGGGATTTATCGTCGTGGAACAGGTAAGGTTCAGATCGTTGCACTCTGTGCAGCAGGAGAAGATAAGGAAAAACTGAAGAGAGTTCGTCGAAATAAGCAGAAGAATGGACAGCAGGACAGAGAAGAATATGAGGAGATCATCGGCGCACTAGCTGAGGAAGACCCGGAAGACTATCAGGCGTTAGAACTGGAAGAGAGTGGGGACAGGAGGGAACTGCCTCTTCTTGCTGCACACAATAAAAAGAAGAAGATGATCTCCTCCTCAGCTATCAGTGGTACCCAATGTACTGTTATCCTTCCAAATGGCAAAAAAAAGCGTATACGTCAGGATTTTGATACGGGAAATTTTTATATTCAGGTAGGAAGCTTTGAAGAGAAAACACGGGCGCGAAAATTGGCCCGGATTTTTGCTGTTCAAGGGCGTAATGTGGTTATTCAGGAATTTGCTGCTGCTGGAACCCACTTCTTCCGAGTTCTGGTTTTCAGCAGTACCTCGTTAAAAAAGGCAAAACAGCATAAAGAGAAACTCAAAAAACAAGGCTATGAACACGCCTTTGTGATTGCCAGGGATAATCCGCCGAAGAGTCATAAGAAGAATGCTGCTAAAGGGAGCAAAGGGGGAAGAAAAAAGATAGCAGTCAACTGAAAAATAAAGGGCAGACACATAGTTCTGCCCCTACGGCCCCCTCCACATCTATAGAAATTCATAAGAGTTCATATATGAAGACGGTGCATTACAGCGTCAGGCTCTTTATGGCAATGATATGCGCCTTCTCATTCACCCCATCTTCAGGGATTGCAAAACCCTTGATCGCTTTAGGCGGAAAAAGTCGGTAAATCAGCATGACATCCACCTGAGCAATTGTTGGATCCGCAAGGGGATAGGTCATTGTCCGCGTTTCTTCAGCTTTTAGCCGGGTATCAAAAGCAATACCTTCTGCTGCCCAGGAAGGCACACCTTTTTTCTCACCAGCCCGAAAGGCCTGAAAGAACAGGGCCTGTTTATCTTCCAGCGGGCTCTCTTTAAAGTTCTCCCAAATCTTTTTGCCCTCTTTATCCTTGGCAACCACCTTAACAAAGGCGATACGCATGGGATTGGTTGAGGGAAAGGTGTGTTTGATCATATTTTGTACCGTTACCACAAGGCTTCTTTCTTCGCCTTCAGAGCTGATTGTTGCATCAAGGCTTGCTGCCTTTTTCAGCATTTCTTTATCATGACCACCCGGCATCTTATGGGAACGATGGGTTTTGCCGTCTGTGCCAACGGTGGAGCGGCCTGCAATCTTAGGCATATGGCATTCCAGGCAGTTACCCTGGACTTCATCCTTCATTTGGCAGATTGCCACATCATTGCTATTTATTTTATGGCTATGGCAGCCCATACAGACCTTGCCTTCCGCAAAAAGATCAGATTGTCTTGTTGCATGGGGTAACCCTTTTTTTGCTGGTCTGCTGGTGTGAATTGCCCCATCCTTATTAAGCTTATATTGGTTGAATTTGTCTTTTTCGATAATTGATTCTATGCGGTGACAAAAAGTACAGCCGGTTCCTTCGGTGTGGGTCCAGTTTTTACTGTCCAGCTCTGCCGTACCTGCCATCAACTCCTTGATATTATCAGCCATAGGGGTATGACAATTGGCGCAATGATAATTGCCCTTTTTACCTTTTTCTTCCATAGCCTGAACAAAGGCCTGATGTACTGCTCCGTGGGCCGGATTTTCAAGGGCTGATGACTTGGCATGAAATGACTCCATCCACTCTTTGTAGATGGTGGGATGACAAGATGCGCATTCCTCAGATCTTGCTAAAGGGACAGCTCCTTCAGGAAGTTCATGGCTGTAGCCCGTAGTGGCACAGTAGAGCACTGAGCAGCTGAACAGCAACAGGGAAAGATACTTCATAATCAGATTCTCCTTAGTAAGCTATATTATTAATATAATGAAGGTTTTGCCCTATCCGTTTAAAATGGTTTCCGGCAACAACACGTATTTGCACTTTTTTTTCGTTTTTATACTGAACTAGAGGTCTAACCCGGTAGTATCCTGATTTAGCACCTCACAACCGTCCTTCCGGACCACAGCCATATTTTCCAGGCGGATGCCTCCCCATTCTGGAATATAGATTCCCGGCTCAATAGTAACGATCATACCAGCCTGGAGTTTTTTCCTGTTCCTTGGTCCTAATCCAGGTGCTTCGTGAACAGCCAGCCCAACTCCGTGCCCCAGACTGTGCCCGAAAAAATCACCATATCCAGCGTCGTCAATAACCTTACGGGCCGCTTTATCCACCTCACGGCATACTGCCCCGGCCCGGATAGCCTTGATACCGATCAGCTGGGCCTTACGTACTATTCGCAAAATTTGTTGAAATTTCTTCTTTGGTTTACCAATCATAAAGGTACGGGTCATGTCGGAGCAATAGCCTTGTAAGAGCAGGCCCATGTCAATCAGCACGACCTCTCCGTCTTTGAGAATCCGATCAGTAGGTATGGCATGGGGTTTTGCCGCATTGCTGCCAAAGGCAACAATGGTCTCAAAGCTTGGTCTCTCGGCCCCCATTTTTCGCATGGTCTGTTCTAAGGCCAAGGCTATTTCAATTTCAGTCATACCCGGAGCAATGATTTTATAAATGGCCTGAAACACCTGTTCGTTTAAGTGTACAGATTGTTTGATAAGCTGAATCTCTTCTTCGGTCTTGATCACCCGCATCCGTTCCACCAAATCAAGCAGGGGAACCAGTTTAATCTTGATCTTTCCTGTTATTTTCTCCAGCTTATTCACCGATGAATGGAGGAAATAATGGCTTTCAAAGCCCAAGCGTTGTACCTTCAGGGCAGGCAGCAATTTCTTAAGTAGAGCAAACAATCCCTTACGGTAGACCTCTACTGTAAAGCCTTGGGCCTCTTCCTCTGCCTGCAAGGAAAACCGGGAGTCTGTCAGGAGCCAGGGTTTACCTTTTTTCGGGATTAACAACACCCCGGAACTCTCCTGAATGCCGTGGTCAGCAGCTGTGTAGCCGCTCAGGTAGTGCCGATTATGCGGCTCAGTGATAAGGACGGCATCAAGTTTGCGTCCCTGCAAACTCTTCTGAATTTTTTTTATGCGTTGTTTACTCATAGGTTTATTTGTAAGAGGGAGTATGCTCAGGGTGTTACCCTGAGCTAGCTCTATAAAGCCACGTTGGGGCATTGATAATGCCGTCATTATCGCAGGGGATGTCGATCTCTTTCCCGGATCTTCCGAGCAGCCACAAAGAAGACGGTTGCAGAGGCAGAGGAGCATGTCGCAATGGGGCAGCAATGGGGAAAACCAAGAAAGCAGGCCTGCGATGCGGCTGCGCTGGGTGGAAAAATAACAAAGCAGTACTCCTTGATGGTTTTTCCATGCTCCTGAACGATTTTTCTCTGCTCCTCGGTCATTTTTCCGTGCTGCTCTGTGGTTTTGCCGGGCTGATTTGCCGTTTTGCACCGCTCCTTTCTGGTTTTGCTCTCCTGTTTCGTGGTTTTTCCAGGCTGCGGAACAGGAAAAACATAGGCCGCTGTCTTTTTTTCTGTTGAATCCTTTGGCATAACCTGTGGAATTTCTATATCCTCATAAACTCAGGGTGCTACCCTGAGCTGATGTATATTGTCCCTTCAGGACAATGGGCCGGATCCATACCCTGAAAGGGTTACATAGTTTCAGCATGGGGTAACACCCCGTGCAAACTGAAAAAGGAAAAATGAGATCAGACCTCATTGTCTTTCTTAATAAAAACAGGTAACATTTCTATCTACGATAAAACGGCAATATTACCTTGCCCGCCCGGATTTGGCAAGCAATCCGGGATAACCCAGCAAAATCAACCCGGAGACCTTTTCATGGGATGATCAGGAACGTTGTGAGCCGATCAACGGAGAAGATGTTCTGACCTCTAAACAATTCGGTCTGCTTCAGATAGAGTTGACCTCTGTGTTCATTGATGAATAAACAGGGATAGAGGGGGGGAGTTTTATAATGGGATGGAACGATAGAGTTTATCCAAGGATATCGAGCAATCGACTGTCTCGAAAAACAGAATTTCGGATGGACGGGTCAAACGCTGATATTCCCACCTGCCGTTCTCACGTCGTCGATACACCTCAACCTGCATAGCCTCTTGGCTGACCAGAATATATTCGCGAAGCAAAGGGACACTTTGATAATGAAGAAATTTCTGTCCCCTGTCATAGGATTCCGTTCCTTTGGACAGCACCTCAAGGACAATTTCAGCATTATTAACCATATCGTCAGCAATATATGAGGATTCCTCGCAGACGACCATGATATCCGGATAAACATAATGCTGATGCGCTTCAATGGACAGGCGGAAATCCGCCATGTAGGGTGTGCAGGGGGTATCCTCAAGGCAATCTACTAAGGCCGCGACAATTCGACTGGACAGGATATTATGCCAGCGAGTACCTCCTGCCATAGCAAAACACTCTCCCTTGTACCATTCATGCCTTTCCTCACCTTCCCTTTCCGCTGCCAGATACTCTTCTTCGGTAATAAACAGTTCCTGTTCAGCAGCCTGCATGATTTTTCCTCCGTAAAAAAATGATTGATGCGGGCAAAAGAAGACAAAGCCTGTCCCGACCCGAGCGGGCCGGGACAACAAAGTTTTTCACTTTTTTACTTCCCGCAACAACTTTTTCCGCCTTCTCTGGTTTCCGGCACACCCAGCTTTTTCAGGATGATCCCCAACGGGCAGAATTTGGTGAACCCGAACTGAAACAGGTTCAGGCCGACAAAGAGTGGGAGGAAGAGAAAGTACTGGTGAACAAAGATCGGATTGCCGCCGCAATCAAAGCCCAAGGCCAGCCCGACGATAATAAAAAAACCTGCTATACTGTGAATCCAATCTGTTACAATCATGATAAATCTCCATTATATTTGTAATGCAACCGTGTTTAGCTGCTTACCGTGTGAGGGGAGCATAATAAGGGCGAACACAGGAATTCGTGCCCCTACAGTACCTGCTGTATCCCCGGATTATTAAAAACTATAGCGCACCCCGACAAAAGCGTTGCTGTTATCCTGAAACCTGCCCCAGAAGGTATGTTCATCCTCTCCCCAGAACAGGTTGAAACCACCGTCCACCAACCAGTTATCCGTTACCTTATATTGAAATTTGGGCCGGGCATAACCGTCCTGATCCGTGGGTGAATAGTAGACAAAGAGCGACAGGGTCAGGGTTTGCTGCATGAGCAACTTGGTCAGGCGCATGGTGAGCATCTGCCGGTACTCATCTCTGGCCTCCATGCCCGGCGCAACGGTCTGCTCGTAGTTTTCGTACTCGTCAATCACCTCCAGATAATACTGAAAGCCGCCAGTAAGTTCGTGAGCCAGCTCACGTTCAAACCCGACCAGGAAACGGTATTCCGAAGGCCGGATGTACGGATTCCTGCCATCATCGTCATCAAAGGAATCGTAATAGCCTGCTTCGATATTGCCGATACCGCCCAGTACAGGGGAACGGGCCGAAGCCCCCCAGACATTGAGCCGGGGATATATGGCCTTGCCTATGGCGGCATCCATGCCCTCCGGTTCCTGCCAGAAGCCCATGTATCCGTACAGGGCGGTCTCTACGCCGCCAAAGCGGCGGGACAGACGAATTGAGGTCTCATCATCCTCGAAATAGTCATCCGGGGCATTATCCGCCATGACCATATTCTGGCCCACAATCTGACCCGCACCGGGATTGAAATAGGACAAACGTTCGCCTTTGACAAACTCGGATCCCTGAAAACGCGGGGTGTAGACCAAATCAATAATATAATCGCCAAGAAAGATTCCTGTTCGGAAGGCATTGGATGCCTGCTTCAGGTACTCGTCATCCCGACCGATAAAAAAGGACTGCCAGTCTTTGGGAAACATATCATTAATAAAGACCAGATCACCGGTTCCCCAGGTAGAAACCATGCGCCCGATCTTAACATCCAGCACATCGCTGGGCCGAAAGGCCACGTTCAGACCCCGGATATCCGCGTCCACTTCTTCGGTTATGGCATCAGCCAGCAGGTCACCTTTAAACAGGAGCGTGAACGAATCAAAGAAGCGAGTCAATTCCACTTGCGCCCGGGCCTCGCCGATGCTCAGAGTATCCTCATTTTCATCATCCACCAGTCGGCTGCCCAAGCGGGTTTCCGCAAAACCGAGCATTTCAATGCCGTAATCATCGTAGAGACGGTCGGTCAATGAGACCTCTTCTTCAGCCATAGCTGACCCGACACCTGATCCAGCATGACAGGCCAACAGGGCGGATAATGCAAGTAATGCTGTTTTCTTCATGGTTCCTCCTAGCGACGGGCCTCACGAGGCGGACGGCGCAGATAGCGCTCGGTAAAGATATCTTCCTTGAGCCCGATATTATATTTAATATTACTGAACTTGGATACGGTATGACCTCCTTTTTCCAAGTCTGTCACCTTAGATTCGGTCACAGTGGGGAAGCCGTCAACCTCTTCCACTTTGATGGCCTCGACAATGCGATACTCCTTGCCATTTTTATCCAGATACACTGCCTTGACTGGCAGGAAGGTCTTTTTATCGATCTGCACAGTATAGGATGAGAATTCCACATCCTCCGGCTTCTTGGGGATATTTTTGACCACATAATGGGTATCGTTACTTTCCACCAGCTTATGATTATCTTCGGACAGGTTCCGACCGGAGACATCTTCGTACAGAAAATCACTGCCCACAAAAGAGGTCCGCTTATCCGAGGCAGCAATGCGCTTGACCAAATCCAGGGCGGGCAGATACATCCAACGGTCATCGTCCTTGTTCATATGCTTATGAACCATATAGACCATCTTGCTTACATCACTGGGTCTCTTGAAATATACATAAAAAAACTGCTGTCCTCCGTCTTCTTTATCCTTACGAAGAATGATAAACTCGCGGTTGCGTTCACGGCCCTGGCTGTCCGTGATGGTCATGTTGACCTCGGCCTTGCCGTCATCACCGGCATAGTAGGCCGCCAAGTTGGCTTTGCTGACGATTTCCTCCACATCGGGTTCCGCTGCCATAACCGGGCTGGTGACCAGCAGAGCGAACAGGCTGCAGGCGGTGATAGTGGTTGTAATTATTGCTTTCTTCATGGTGTATCCTCCTGTTTATCGTATTAAATAAAAAATTCATTCTTCTCTGAGAAGCGATTCCGCTTGATGAAATACCCAATTCAATACCTCGAATATTTCCTGTAAATCAACCGTAGCTGAGAGTTTCTTGGGATCTCTGATGAACTGGTGCTGTTCCAGCTTACCAAATGCCCAGGTGTTACCTGTTGTCACAACGCCATAACATACATCAGCACCTTGCAGGGAAGCGGCAACCATTTCTGCTAAGGCCTGGGTCCAGCCTTCTTCAAAATTATCTTTCTTGGCCTCTACAATACAGAGCGGCGGAACGCCCATGTCGCCGTACTTTGTTCTTGGTGCAACCAGATAATCGGGCTCGCCAACCAATCCCTTTGCCTGATCCACGTTATAGGGAACATGTGACCAAATCTTCAACAAGGGATATTGCTCTGATACCAGCTCCAGGATCGGGCTGATGATCCTTTCGCAAATGGTTACTTCATTGATAAAATTTAGCTCGTCAATAAGCTTTTTCTCGATCCTGCTGAAATCATACGCAGGGATTGCAATTGCTGATCGCTCCACAAAAGATACGCTACCACTGACTGTAATATCAAATTTCCGGGCAACCTCTGCAACTGATTCAAACGTACCGTATGGCATCCCCTGCTCCTGCTTTTTGTATCGTCATGAGGATAAAATCGAAATCGTTAATACTGATTTGTCGACAGCAACACCAAGGTACAGGCCCGGATAACCTCTATTCCGGCATTTTCCAAGGTACGCTGATGCCCATCATCTTCTGTGCCCGGATTCATGATCACCCGCTTGGGATGCATTTTGATCACGTCATCAATATGATCCTGAAATCGCATTGGGTTAACATAGAGGGTCACCGTGTCAATGCTTCCATCATGGTCAGCAACAGAGTCAAGGCATTCTTGCCCCTCAACCTCTTGCTTAAAGGGATTGACCAAGACAACTTCATGGCGGTGTTTTCGTAGTGCATGCATGGCCTTATTGGCGTATCGATCCGGTTTATCTGTTGCGCCGATAATGGCAACTGTTTCCGTCATTGTTTTCCCTCTTGTTGGCAGTTTCTACAAGATCAATAGTGTATACAGCTTGTTTGCATCCTTTACGCTGATGCCTAATTCTTTGTGGACTTGACCAAGCGTTTTAAAGTCACTGTATGACATAATGTTCAGAATAAGGAATTGGTGGAATTTTGAACAGTTAATCTTGCCGTTTCTTCATATTTTTTATCTTCCTGCAGATTGTCTTGTTTTGCCGCTTCAGCAGCCATCCTGTCACATCTTTCGTTTTCAATGTTTCCTGCATGTCCTTTTACCCATCTAAATTTCACCTCATGTTGTTCGGAGAGATCAAGAAGTCTTTCCCATAAATCCGGATTCTCGGCTTTATCTTTTTTATTTCTTTTCCAACCGTTTGTTCTCCATCTCTTCGCCCAACCCTTTTCAAAGCTGTCCACAACGTATTTTGAATCGCTGTAAACAGTTACATCGCATTTGTATTTCAACGCCTCCAAAGCCGCAATACAGGCTAACAGTTCCATTCTGTTATTTGTCGTCAGTTTGTAACCGCCAGACAGTTCCTTACGATGGTTACCGCATAAAAGAACAGCACCATATCCTCCGGGACCGGGATTGCCCTGGCAACCACCGTCAGTATAAATTGTCACTTGTTTCAGGGTAGTCATGAATATTCTGAATTCTTTTGGTGAAAAAATTAGTTCTCCGTAAGCTTTTTTCTTATCCAGCTTGGATTCCTCCGACAGTCAAGCACTGCTGTTACCAGTACCTCATCGTATATGATTCCCAGGTAATCAACTAAGGAGGTGCGTAAGTGTCTAGGTAGAATGCACCACGAACTCATTCGGCTCAATTGTATAGAAAATTGAAAAACGAAAATTTTCTGATAACACAGCCCCTTGACATAATTTCCCGGCCAAAGAATTAATAGTTTAATTTTACAGCATGAAAATAGGCATTTGAAATTTTTCTTGTACCAATCTGATAAAAAAGTGGCTCTCGTAAGTGCAGTGAGATTTGTTCCCGACAATACTAATACTCTATTCACAATTACAGCATGTTGAAAGGGAAATTTTATAATTTCCTATACAGTAAAATAGTCGGAAAATAAGCAAGGAACAGCAATATATTCTATGGGAACATGCGTCAAGGCACCCAGAATTTACAAGTTCAGCGATCTTGCAAAACATCAAGTCTGAACTAGAAAATTCTAACATAACCACCCTTCATGTCAATCGACTTCGGCAGGAATGGGGGGGGCTATATCTCATCAACTCTGAGTAACACCCTGAATACTTCTTACTTTACCAGAAATTCAAGCATTAATCTCCCAAAAAAATCTTACAAAAAAGGTCTGAAAACCCGCTCCATAAAAAAAAACTTTGAAAAAAAAGAAAAGATACATATAGTGTAGTATTTATTATAGGTAAAGTCGTCTCATAATTTTTTTCCTGGACATACCCTGCTTACTCTTCGTCCTCTATATGGTAACCACTACACAGAACTCTATGAAAGCAAATCATTATAACGGAATCATTGCCCCTGAAAGCTGGCTCGGAGATCTGGACAAATACTTGTTCGGTGAAGGCACCCATGAGCGTTCCTATGAAAAACTCGGTGCCCATCTTGTCACCTTTGAGGGGCAGGAGGGCGTGGTATTCTCGGTCTGGGCACCCAATGCACAGCAGGTTTCCATAGTCGGAGATTTTAATGAATGGAACAATGAAGCTTGCCCCATGCATCCCAGTAACTCTGGAATCTGGACAATCTTTATCCCAGGACTGGGAGAGCATACTGTTTATAAGTACAGGATCACCACCCAAAACAACGAACAATTTGACAAGTCAGACCCCTATGGTTTTGCTATGGAACTTCGCCCCAACACGGGATCGGTTGTGGCCAACCTGAACAACTACCAGTGGCAGGATAAGGATTGGGTCAATAATCGTTCTCAACGCCAATCCCTGGATGGCCCCATTTCTATCTACGAGGTCCACATTGGTTCCTGGCAGCGGGAGCCGGATGAAAAATGGGGGAGTCGTTACCTGACTTATCGTGAGCTGGCTGATAAGTTGATCCCTTATGTACTGGAGATGGGCTACACCCATATTGAGTTGCTCCCCATTGCGGAATATCCCTTTGATGCCTCCTGGGGGTACCAGGTTCTGGGCTTTTTTGCACCAACCAGTCGTTATGGCACGCCCCAAGATTTTATGTATTTTATTGATCAATGCCATCAGCATAATATCGGCGTCATCCTGGACTGGGTACCAGCCCATTTTCCCAAGGACGGATCTGGCCTGAATTATTTTGACGGCACCCACCTTTATGCCCATGAAGACCCCCGCCAAGGCGAGCATCAGGACTGGGGCACCATGATCTTCAACTATGGTCGTAACGAGGTCCGCTCTTTTCTTATCTCCAATGCCCTGTTCTGGATTGATAAGTATCATATTGACGGACTCAGAGTCGATGCAGTCGCCTCTATGCTGTACCTGGACTATTCCCGGGAAGAAGGACAATGGCTGCCCAATAAATACGGGGGGCGGGAAAACCTGGATGCTATCAGCTTTCTCCAGAAGACCAACGAGGTGCTCCACGGCGTTTATCCAGGTGTTCTGACTATAGCTGAAGAATCTACCTCCTGGCCCATGGTTTCCCGACCAACATGGCTGGGTGGTTTAGGGTTTAGCCTGAAATGGAACATGGGTTGGATGCACGACACTCTGAATTACATGACACATGATCCCATCCATCGTCGCTTTCATCATAATGAGATGACCTTTGGTATGATCTACGCCTTTCAGGAAAACTTTACTCTGCCCATCTCCCATGATGAAGTAGTGCATGGGAAAGGTTCCTTGATCAATAAAATGTCTGGCGATGAATGGCAGAAATTCGCCAATCTTCGTGCCTACCTTGGCTTTATGTGGGGATATTCCGGCAAAAAATTGCTCTTTATGGGCTGCGAATTCGGACAATGGCAGGAATGGAATCACGATAAAGGACTGGAATGGGAGGCACTGACAACAAAATTTCATAAGGGAGCACAACGGTATGTTGCTGATCTAAACAAGGTTTACAAGAACGAACCTGCTCTTTATGAAAACGACTATGAATGGTCTGGTTTTTCATGGATAAATGCCAATGACTCAGATAATTCTGTCTTTTCATTTATTCGCAAGGCAAAAAAAACTGATGACTTTCTTGTTATAATCTGTAATTTTACGCCGGTAGTACGTGAAAAATACTGTATCGGCGTGCCCCAGAGCGGTCGATACCGAAAAATTATCAACAGCGATCTGACAGTTTATCAAGGGAGCGGTGTGTGCAACAGCGAGCTGCACACAGTTTCCGAGCGATCCTATGGTATGGAACACTCCCTTATGCTTACTTTACCTCCTCTGGCAACTCTAATTGTAAAACCGGTATAACGCGTAACCAGACTTTTTTTCTTATCTTCAACCAATGAACGTATAGGCTCTGCTATGAAACTCATGCAAAAAATAACACCGCGTTTAGCGCTTTTCATCTCACTCGGTATCCTGCTGTATATTGGTCTTGCAGTGTACCATGCTCAGAGCAAAAAACACCATCAAGAGCAAATCGCTGAAGGCCAGCGTCAGGAAAAAATTCTCCACCTAAAAAGCCAAGCACAGGAATACAAAGATAATTTGGTCGATGCACAGGCCAAAAGCGAGCGGTTACGTTCAGAGTTAAAACGAGTACAGCAAAAAGCTCATGAAGCTGAAGCCAAGGCAGCTGAAGCAGTAAATACTCCTATGGAACAGGCTGCTCCTATAAATACTGAGACTGCTGAGCAGCTGGCAAAGGCTGAGTCCCACATCAACCAATTACAGGAACAGCTGGACAGCACCCGGAAAAAACTCCATGCTGTAACGCAAAAAGAAAACAATGCGAGCAAGAGACTTCTCCAAAAACTCACCACAAGCGAACAGGAGCTGCAACATCGAAAGAACCTTCTTGCTGAGATGCAGGAACGGCGTCGATCTGACCTGCAAAAAATTGCTCAACTGGAAAAAAAGCAACAGCAACAGGCTGAGCAACTTCAGAAAAAACTCAGGGAAAAAGAACAACTGGTTGCTGAAATACAAGAGCGGCTTGTCCAATCCAAGACTCGGCTTGCTGAAGTTGTTCAACTGGAAAAAAAGCAACAACAACAGGCTGACCAGCTTCAGAGAAAGCTCAAGGAAAAAGAGCAACTGGTTGCTGAAATGCAAAGCCAGCTTGCTCAATCCAAGGCCCGGCTTGCTGATGCCACGACCAAACTTTCTGTTGCCAATAATGCAGTACAAAAAGCTGAACTCAAAGCAGAGGCCATGCTCCATTATGGGAAAGAAAAAGACCGGATGCTGGCCCCGTCTGAGCAGAAAGCAGCCATTTTAGAACAACAGCTTCTTGAGCAGCAGGCTCAAATAAAGCTACTTTCTGCTGAACTTGAAGCTGCCCGCAAAAAAATTGCAACAGCCACGAAAGAGAATCAGCAATTAACAAAGCAAGCCACTGCATTAAAAAATTCTGAAAAGGACCAACAGAAAGTAGTTGCTACTTTGAAAGAACAGCTACAAAAAATCGGTCGTGAACTGCGGGAAAAACAAATCTCCTTTAAGTCCCAAAATGATGCCCTGACCAACACCCAGGCTGAGCTTAAAAAAATAACTGAAGAACGAGACAATCTTGCTGGCAAGATTGAAGAAATGAATAAGGCCCTTGAAGCATCAAAGGCTCTTGAAGCAAAACTGGCAGATCATGAAAAAGAAAAACAGGATCTCGCCGAAAAGATTTCTAAACTTAACCAGTTAGTTGCAGAAAAAGAGCAGCAACAGAAAAAACAGCAAAAACTGTTAAGCGAAGCAGTAGCCCGGATCACTGAATTGCAACAAGCTGAGAAAAAACTCCAGCTTAAAAATGAGGCCTTACTGCAATACGGCAAAGAAAAAGAGATACAGCTGGCTCCTTCTCAGGAGCGGATTGCTGCTCTGGAAAAACAACTCCAGGCAAAACAACAGGAGGTGGAAGCCCTCCAAAAAGACATAGAAGAACGTGCAGCCCAGGGAACAGAGCTGGTTAATCAGGTTGCCAGCCTGACAGAGTCAGCACTGGTTCGGAACCAGGAAACGGAGCGATTGACCCAGGAGCTTAACGATGCACAGGCATCCATTGAAAAGCTGACCAATGAACTGACGCAAACCAAGGCATCTTTACAAACAGCTCAAGAAAATCTTGCTGCGGCTCAGGAAAAAGAACAGGCACTGCAACAACGTATTGCTGGAAAGCATGAAGAGCTGACTGTCATTAAAGCTGAGGTGGCACGCTTAACAGCTGAACTTGCTGACCAGAAAAAGACAAATGATGAGCTGAAGCAACAGCAGGAAAGTCTGGCAGCTGAACTTGAAGCAGCACAGGCCAAAGAGGCAGAACTTAGCAAACAACTGGCTGCAAAGATCGAGGCATTAACTGCAGCAACAGCAGCTGTTGATCAGGCAAAGACTGATATTGCCACGGCTCAGGAAAAGGTCACTGCCTTAGAAGCACAGGTGGACGAAAAAGAAGCTGCTCATGATCTTCTTCAGGAAAAGGCAGCAGCACTGGAAGCGCAGGTTGCTGATCTTCTCCCCTTACAAGAGCAACTGCGTACTACCCAGGAGCAGATTGCTACCTTAGAGGCTGAACTGGCAAATGCTCAGGGGTTGCAAACGCAACTCACAGCCAGCCAGGAAAAGATTACTGCTTTGGAAAACCAACTTGCTGCATTACCCACAACGGCTGAGGAATTCAATGCTACCCAGGAAAAGGTGGCCGACCTGGAAACACAACTGGCTGAGGCACAAACCCAGGCAAAGCTGTTGACTGCTGAACAGGAAAAAGTAACAGCACTGGAAGCACAGATTACTGAACTCCAGCAAGAAACTGAAAAATTTACTGTGGCTCAAGAGAAGATCGCAAAGATGGAGCAGGAACTTGCCCAGGCGGCTGCACAGGCTGAACAGCTGGCCTCGGAACAGCAAAAAACCGATGCTCTGGAAGCCAAAATCACTGAGCTTCAGGCGATTGAACAGCAATCAGCAGCTACAGAAGAACAAATAACCGCCTTGACACAAGAGTTGGAAAAAGCCAAGGCGCAGATAGCAGAACTCACTGCTGCCAAAGAAGAAAAAGAAAAATTAGCAGCTGAGCTTGCCGCAACGCAGGAAAAACTCACTGAGTTGACAGCAGCGCAGGAGGCTACTGGCAACACAACCACAGCCCTTGAAGAGGAGATTAAGACCTTAAAAGCAAATCTGGAGGAAAAAGAGCAGGCATTGGTTGCAAAAAATGAAGTTCTTACTCAGGTCAAGGCTACCTTGGAACAACAGGCCGCAACAACAGCTGAGGCAGAAGAAGCAGCAAAAAAAGCTGAACAGCTGACCGCTGCGTTGACAACCTCAAACGAAAAATTAACTGCTTTACAGGCAAATATTACAGAATTGGAGCAGGAAATAGCGCGTCTGAAAGAGCAACTCAAGCAACAAGAGCAGCAAGAAGCATCACAGCAGGCCCCGGTACAGCAGGAAGAAGTACCTGCTGAGGCAGCAGCATCTACAGACAGCCCGGTACAGGAAGAGCCTGAAGAAAACGCTTCAGTAGAAACTGATTCTCCTGTGCAGCAGGAAATTCAGGAACTCGCCAGCCTGGATCATGACAATGATGGTAATGTTGACGCAACTATTATTCTTTCAGGAGTTAACTTTACAGTGGGCACAGCCGACCTCACCCAAGAGGCAAAAACCAGCCTGCGAACAATTACAGGTCTCCTGCAAAAACATGCTGCTGATCAACGCTTTGAAGTGGCTGGTTATACTGATAGCATGGGCAGCCCTGGAAGAAATCAGCAGCTCTCTGAACAACGGGCAAGATCTGTACGGAATTTTCTCATTGAACAAGGAATTGCCGCAGATCATTTAGTGAGCAAGGGCTATGGTCAGGAGAATCCTGTTGCTGATAATGCAACACCAGAAGGACGGGCCATGAATCGGCGAGTGGAGTTGCATCAAATAGCTGAGTAGTAAATTTCTCTATCCCGTTCCTCTCTGGTGCGGGATAACGCACATGAAAAAAGCCCGGCGTTTATCACGTCGGGCTTTATTTATCTGTTTTTATCCTGACTTTTCCCAATTCTCTCCAATCCCTTATTTTATCTGGTTCCCAAAGCTCCAGCTTGGGAACCCCTTTTAGCACTTCCTTTTGAGCCCCCCCACTTCCTTACAGCTTCTGCTGTACCGGCTTGATATACAGAGCCATCAGTGCAGCTGCTATAAGAAGAACAACTGAACAGTAATACGCAAAGGTAAACGTCTGCGTCTTATCATAAACTTGCCCGGCAAACAGTGACAGGGTAAAGCCTCCCAAGCCCCAGGAAGTGAAGACCAGTCCATAATTTACACCAAAGTTCCTCATGCCATAGTAATCCTTGGTGATCGACGGAAACAGAGCAAGGTTAGCGCCGTAGTTTGCCCCGATCAAGGCTGAAAAGATTCCAAGAACAAGGCTTGACCCGAGAATATTACCAGCTTCCGCCTGTGACAGGAGGAAAATTATCAGCGCTTGCAGGACGAAACAGATGAAGAGCGTCGTTTTCCGACCAATCCTGTCAGAGAGTATGCCAGCGACTATCCTTCCAGCACCATTGCCAACAGCCAGAATGGCAACAAGAACAAAGCCCAGGCTTACGCCCGATTGAATCTCTGCTATTTTTGCAAGCTTGGAAATAATCATCAAACCAGCCCCTGCTCCGCAGGCATACATGAACCAGAGAGCATAAAATTGCCAGGTTTTAAGCATTTCCTTTGGGGTATACTCCATCTTGGCAGCATTCTTGTGCGTTGGCACAGGTGGGGTTCCAGCAGGTATATACCCCCTTGGAGGAGGCTGAAGAAACTGGGCAAACCCAATAACAATAATAAGAAAGCCAACACCCAAAATCATCATAGTTGCAGAGAGGCCGTAGGCTCGAATTAATGCTTTAACCAGTGGGGCTACATAAACACTTGCCAGTCCAAATCCTGAGACAACAATACCGGCAATCAGGCCGGTTCGAGCCGAAGAAAACCACTTGACAGCAGGCGGTGTAGCCGAAGCATAACCAAAGCCAATACCGGCTCCGGCCAAGAGTCCAAAGCCGAAGATAAAACCAAGTGTCGTTGTTGTCTGGCTGGCTGTAAGCAAACCAATGCCCACCAGTAATCCACCAATACTCGCTACTGTTCGAGGGCCAATTCGATCCTGCATCCTTCCGGCGGGCACCATAACCAGTGAGAAAACCAAACAGGCGACTGAGTAAGGGAGAGATTTAGCTGCCTCTGACCATCCCCATACGTCTGGAATTCCTTTACTCACCACACTCCAGGTGTACAATACACCGAGAGCGAGATTGATGCCAAGACCGGCAAAGACAACTACCCATCCTCTGTTTTTTACAGTACTTGACGATAAGGATACCTTGGATATTTTTTCAGACATTTAGTTCTTTCCCTCGCAGAAGTATCATGCTGCTCATAGGCAGAGCTTGATCCTTGTTTGTGCCAACAGGTAATTCAGCCTGTACCTGAAGTCAGTGATGTGTTCTATCCATGCACATTCTTTACCAGTACCAACCCGTTCCAACTCCAATGTCACACAGGACACTGCTTACCCCTTCTACGCTTCTTGCTATTTGAGGAATCAACTCCAATGCTTTTACGGAATCAACAGTACCACCAATTATCACCTCTCCATCATTGGCTTTTACCTCAATAACAGCAGAGTTGGTTGCAGGATTACTGGCCAATGCCGCCCAAACTCTGCAACTCAGATTGAAGTCTTCAAAAACTTTCTGGTTTTCAGGGGAAGGCATAAACTCCTTTTGTTCCACCATGCTGGCAATAGCTGTACAGGCAGTCTCTGTACTGACTTTATCCAAATTTAAAATCACATCATAGAGACCGGGGTCCTTCCAGTCAACATTGTAGAGCAGTTTGGTCCACCGGCTTCGATCCTTGCTTACCCGTTGGATATGAGCAATGGCTTTTTCTTTGCTGAGCGTTTCTCTTTTCATAAGAGCTTCTACGCGGTACTCCATGTTTGCAATTACCCTGACCCGAAGTATCTGGGGGAGATGTGAGAGAAGCAGATGACCGTTGACCCCATGGTAGACAAGGTTTCCTTCCTTCGCATGTGCCAGGATTGCAGCTGTTATACACTTTACGTATGCCAGGCGCTTGCCGGGAACCTGCTGCCAGAATGGTGGAGCACCATTCATTGTTTTATTAATAGTTCTAGCCGGAATGCCGTAGTCCCTGTCTATTTCGTGGAGCACTTTTTCCCGGCTGAGAACTGGGTAGTCAAGGTCCTTGGCAAGTTGAGAGGCAACATCTTTACCCCCTGCATAGGTACCTCGACTAATAGTAATAATTGCCATATAAGTTCTCCTCTATTTGATTTGCAAAATCCTCTGCTGATACTCGACTATCAAGTTTCTAAAAGTTGACTATTCTACAGCTCTATGCGCAGAATAATTCCAAAAAGTTATATGAGAACATCAAACTGCTGCACAGGCATCAGTAGTATAAGCCAGAACGGAGCTATTTCTCAATTGCTCTTCTTGAGCAGCTCAGCAATCCCCTCTGGCGGTAAGGGCTTACTCAAATAATACCCTTGCACCTCTTCACAGCCCATGGCCTTGAGCAAGTCCATCTGTTCCTTGGTTTCAACCCCTTCAGCAACGACTTTCAGATTCAGGCTTTGCCCCATTGTAAGAATAGAACTGACAATGGCCTTGTCATGAGCATCACAAACAATATCTGTAATAAATGCCTGATCAATCTTTAAGGTATTGACAGGAAACTTTTTCAGATAGGCAAGGGAAGAATACCCTGTACCAAAATCATCAACAGCTATCTGCACACCAACCTTTCTGAGCTCTCTGAGAGACCGGACTGCATCTTCAGGGTTTTCCATAAGAATACTTTCTGTTATCTCAATTTCTAACCACTCTGGTTTGAGCTTGTTGGCCTCAAGGCTTTCAAGCACAAGAGGTAATAAGCCTTTATCCTGAAATTGTTTTGCAGAAAGATTGACCGCCATGGGTAAGACATCCATTCCCTGGTCCTGCCAGACCTTGACCTGGTAACAGGCCTGCTTCAGCCCCCATTCCCCAATGGCACGAATAAGACTGCTTTCTTCTGCAATGGGGATGAACTCAGCCGGAGAAATAATTCCTTTTTGGGGATGCTGCCAACGCATTAATGCCTCTACTCCAGCCATTTGCCCTGTGGCAAGGGCATATTTGGGCTGATAATAGAGAATAAACTCCTTATGTTCCAAGGCGTGGTGCATTTCCCGCTCTATTGTCACCCGATGAACCAGGTCTTCACGCATTTGCGTATGAAAATACTGATAATTTCCTGGCCCCCGTTTCCGGGCAACATTCAAAGCCGTATGCGCATGTTTCACCAGGCTCTGGGTATCTATACCATCCTCGGGATACAGAGAAATACCTATACAGGCATCAACGAAGATTTTTTCGCCAGCAATGTGAAAGGGCTGTTGGAGAGCACGCAGCAAACGGCGGGACAAAAGAACAGGGCAATCCTTGAGTTTCACCTCAGAAAGCAACACCATGAACTGGTCACTATACGACCTTGAAACAGTATCAGTTTCACGCACACCACTGCGTATTCTTTTGGAAACCTGTATCAGCAGATCATCACCTGCCTTATAGCCAAGAGTATTATTGATGTCTGTAAAGCTCGCTAAATCAACACAAAGGAGACCTAAAGGTTTATCATGAAACTGGCTGTTCAGCAATGATTGGTCAAGAAGCTTTTCAAATAACGTCCTGTTGGGCAGGTTTGTCAGAGGGTCATAAAAAAGCAGGTCCTTGAGCTGTTTTTCAACCTTTCTCTTTTCCGTAATATCAGTAAATATACCGATATAATTTCTGATCTCACCGCTTTTACTATAAACGGCATGGATGGTGAGCGATTTAGGATACACCTCCCCGTTCTTGCGGCGATCCAAAATCTCTCCTGACCACTTGCCTTTCTGCAACAAACTGTTCCACATGGATTCATAAAAGGCCTGATCATGATGTCCGGACTTACAAACCCTTGGGTTTTCCCCTATTATCTCTCTGGGTTCATAGCCTGTAATCTGGGTATAGGCTTGATTGATATATAAAATACTGGCATCAGCATCAGTGATAACAACTGCTTCTTTGGTATTTTCCAGTATAATCTGATCTAATTGCAGTTGGTATTCTAATTCTCTCTGAGCTGCACATTGTTCCTTTTCAGACTTCTCGCTTTTTTGCCATTTCTTCTTAAACGTATCCCAATGCCTGGTCAGTACAAAAAAACTCACCAACAGAGCAGTGCACAACAACACAAAGCACCATAAACCTGCTTGCCCTGTCAATGTACTCATACTATTGCTTTCGCAGAATTCGCTTATCACCGACCCGAAGCGTCAGTTTGATCTTATCAAAGTATTCTAATAAAGGAATGGAAAATTTACGGGTCAGGCCGGTCAGGTCTTTAAAGCCAGGGGCATCAATCTCCTCTTTCCTGCTCAGATACTCCTGCAAGTCAGCCGCCAATTGGTCCAGCTGCTCGCTATGAAAGAACAGAGCCTCATTTATTTTGACCAGGGTGCCCTTTTGCAGGAGCAAGGCAATCACCTGGCGGAGCTGTTTTTCAGGAAACTGCCCAAACTGAGCCAGCACGTCTTTTAAATTCGGCGGACGCAGGCCAGCTTCTTTGTACAGGTTACCAATTTTCTCCTGCATCTCCTGCTCATCAACCTGCAGTTTCACCTCATGACTACTCAAGCGAACCTCTGCTTCTTCCTGAACAAGGGCACCATTTTTTGCAAGGCTGTTCATCAGATACTGAAACAGCTTCTGATCCACTGGGGGCCGGAGCCGGGACCGTATCTCTTCCCGTGCCAGGCCGCTTTTTAAGGGATTCTCCTGGTGATATTGTTCGAGCATGTTGAGCACGAACTGGCTGAGTCGCTCAATCACTTGGGTTGCAACCAAACGTTGGCTGTCAGACTCCACCACCAAAACTTTTTTTGCTGAAATAGGGGCCTGGAGCTGTTTCTTGAGTTTTTTACCAAACAGCCCCAAACGGGTGGAAAGCTGATCCGCTGTGATGCCCTGTACCCCACTCTCCTCAAGAAAGAGCAGCATCTTTTCGACCAGGCCGTCTCCCTCAGTATCAGCCTTATACACAGAAAAAACCGCCTGATTACGTTCCCTGTCCTGATCAGTAGCCCGCTTTCGCTTGGGTGGAGCATTATTCAGAATAACCCCACCACCCAGCGTGGCAATAGGAGAATAACTGCGCAGAACAAAACGATCTCCGGGCCAGACAGCCACAGGTTCCTGGGTAATGAGCTGAATATCAGCGTCTTGTCCAGGCTCCACCCGGTCCCTGTCCATCAACACCACATAGGCAAGGATTTCACGGGTTCCTACATGGAGACGTACCTGGGTTCTGTTCTTTAATTTTCTTGTATTATGAGCCAAATAATGAAAATCTGCATCCAGCAGGGTTGAAGGCTGCATGGTGCCTGGGGTGGCTGCAAGATCACCCCGATGAATCTGCTCTTTTTCAATGCCTTGCAAATTAATAGCTGTGCGATGTCCAGCCTCAACAATCTCCTGCTCTTTGCCATGCACCTGGATGCCCCGTATCCTGGCTGTGATCCCTTCAGGATAAAACATCAGGTCATCACCCACAGCGATCCGCCCGGACAGGGAAGAGCCAGTGATCACGGTGCCAAAACCCTTCATGGAGAACACCCGGTCAACAGCCAAACGAAAGGGGCCGAATTCCTCCTGAAAGTTGATCTTATGAACCTTTTCATCCAGGACTTTTTTGACCTCTTCAATCCCTTCGCCAGTGGTGGATGAAACAGCAAGAATCGGGGCCTCTTCCAGAAAGCTGTCTGCAAAGAAATCCGAGACCTCTTCTTCCACCATTTCCAGCCATTCTTCCTCCACCATATCTTTTTTGGTCAGGATGATCAGGCCGTCTTTGACCCCGAGCAGCTTGCAGATGTCAAAATGCTCCTTGGTTTGTGGCATAATTCCCTCGTCCGCTGCCACGATAAAGGCCACCATGTCCATACCAGCGGCTCCGGCCACCATATTACGAACAAACTTTTCATGACCCGGTACATCAACAATGCCCAGACGATGACCGCAGGCAAGATCTATATAGGCAAAACCCAACTCAATGGTGATGCCCCGTTTTTTTTCTTCCTGTAACCGGTCGGTTTCAATACCGGTCAAGGCACGGATCAGACTTGTCTTGCCGTGGTCAACATGACCGGCAGTGCCGAGGATTATTTCACGCATAAATATTTCTGCTTATATCACATTCATTATCCCACCCCAAGGGATGGGATAATGAATTATTCTGTGTCAACCTGCGGAGCCTTCCGCTGGGCCAAAAATTCAATTATGGTCTCTTTTTCTTTCTGATTGAGAAAGTTCATCTGATCAGAATAGCCAACCATCTTTTTCACAGTCTGTTCCCATTCAACATGATTCTTATTTGCTTCGTACACCCGATCAATGCTGTGACAGACAGTGCATTTTTTCTCAATCAGGGCTTTTGCTGCCTCTTTCTTATTTTCAGCAAATGAAGAGACCGCCACTATCAAAGCAAACCCGAATACAATGCAACCAGACCAACAAGAAAACGTTTTTTGTTGCTTCATAACATCCTCCACATGTTCCGTTAACCGACTTATTTTTCACCCTCAGCCTGGGGAACAGTTCGGTTAGATAGAAATTCAAGCACAGCCTCTTTTTCCAAAGGACGCAGAAAGTCTTCCTGCTCAGAATATCCCGCCATATTGTCAACAAGCTCTGCCCACTCATTGGGTGTTTTCCGGGCCAGAAAGATCCGATCCAGGCCGTGGCAATACGAACATTTCTGCTCAATCAATTTCTGCCCGGCCTTTTCCTTGGCTCCAGAAGCCGTAGCAACTAATTGCTCCCGTCGTTTCTGCTGATTGATAAGATAGTGAAGGATATGTTTCCCCTGCCCTTCCGTGATATTGGGTGCATCAAAGGCAACCATACGGTTGACAGTCTCTGTCCACCCCTGATCAGTTTTTAACGACTTAAAAATCCGCTCCAGAGTATGGCATTTCCCGCATTTCTGCGCTACTAATTTTTGCCCCTTTTGCTCATCCAACACGATTGCATCTCCTTCTGTTAAACCTAACGGATACAACGTAGGTGATCCATGAATAAAATAATATCCAGCTGTCATGGTGTTGAGTAGAAAAAACGCTAAAAAAACAGCTATACCAATCCCTGGAACATAGTGCTCAAAACGTCTAAAACGTCGGATAATAAGGATTTTAAAAGCTAAAAGCGGAACAATCAGGAGTGCCAGGGAAATATGCAAAATGGTTCTGGGAGAAAACTCATCCTGAGAGGCTTCAACTTTGGAAAGCATGATTGCCAGGATAACCAGAAAAAAGACAATAAAGATGTACCCTGTTACCTTATGCGCCATGACCAGACGCTGATTCGTCGTACTGTCTTTTCCAGGGTTACCCCGCAGTTCCAACATCAGGAGCAGAGCAATGGCCCCGGTCAGCGTGGCGATCAAGCCGGAAAGCGAGGTTATTATCGGATTCATACGATTCTTTTTTCTGAGCTTGGCTTCAATACCCCTGTCTTGTATGAAAAAAAGGTGAAAAGAGCAATGCAATATCCAATTTACAACTGAATAGATAAGGGAAAATCAGGCACCAACCCGGATCGTTGCAGCTCTCCTTTGCGGTTAAAAAAACTCATATCTCCCTGCTCTGTACATAGCCAAAATTCCAACGCTCCCTGTTCAAAATAGAGCTTTTTCTTGTCTTCCATCTCCTGAGAGGTATTGCTTGCTGAAAAGACCTCAACGCAAATCTCAGGGCACACAGAACACTCTATTTCATTTTTTATTATTGCAAAAACCGCATCTGAGGCCCAGGCAACATCAACAACCTTTGTTCCTTTCTGAGTGGCAATGGCGCATTCTGGCAACGTTTTTCCTGTTTGCAACAAAGATCGCAGAAGAAATTCCAGTTCCCCCTGAAAGGCCGAATGAGAAACTTTCACCGGAGTCATGAGTATTTTCCCGTCTTCATCAAGCTCAATTTTAAAAGGTAAATCTTGCAGCCTGGGATGTTCACATACTTCCAGCCAATTCATAATAACAAGGCCCTTTTCAAATTTTCAAAAATACGGGTTTCCTTCCGCCTCATCACCAATGGTCGATTGAAAACCACCATAGCCGTGTCCAGGCCAAACAATTGTCTCAGGTGGTAAAGTCATCAAACGCTCCTGAATAGACTTTGAAAGCTCGGGCATAGATCCACCTGGGAAATCCGTGCGTCCAAGACCACCGACAAAAAGGGTGTCCCCGGTAAAACAATCAGGGGCATTATAAAAGCAGACCCCGCCTGGCGTATGTCCGGGGGTATGAATCACGGTCAAGACCTCTTCACCAATAATTATTTTTTCTCCATCTTCAACCACAATATCCGCAGGTGGTGAATCGGGTAATCCAAGCATGGAAAAATAGCTTTTTGCATCTGCCGTGCTAAAAAACTCAGCATCTGACCGATGCATAATAATCTGCGCACCAGTGGCCTTCTGAACAGGCCCGTTACCGCAAACATGATCAGGATGGCCGTGAGTATTGAGGATATACACCACATCAAGCTTATTGTCTTTGCAGGCGGCGAGTATTTTCTCTTCATCTCCTCCTGGATCAATAATGGCTGCTTTGCCTGTTTTTTTACAGGAAATAATATAGCAACACACGCTCATCATACCGACTGTCAGCTGTTGTATTTTCATGATAACCGGGTACTCTCTTTGTTCTGTTCTATCAAAAAAGCCGTCCTTCAACCTGCAAAGAGGACTTCAACATAAAAAAAATGTCGTGTATCAGCAATCGCATTTATCAGGATTACATCCATCATCTCCGCAGCCGCAACCACCAGCTGTTCCAGAGGCCATTTGCAAACCTGTTGCCATTTTCAGGCCCTGTGCCGGTTGAGCTGTAGGCTTTACTGTAATCGGTAAACGTTGTTCAACCGCTTCCACCACAGCAGTAAATGCTTTGACTGCCGGACTATTCTCATCCGAGGAAAGATAAGGCTGTCCACTGTCACCGCCAACAACAACCCGTGGATCCATAGGCACTCTGCCAAGAAAGGGCAGCTCAAAATCACGCGCTGTCTTTTCTCCACCTCCTGAACTGAAAATATCAACGGTTTCTTCACAATGAGGACAGATAAAACCAGACATATTTTCAACAATACCGGTAATGGGCATTTCAACTGTTTTGCAAAAATTGATGGACTTACGAACATCTGCCAAAGACACGGCCTGTGGGGTTGTCACAACCACAGCCTGCACATTGGCAATAATTTGCGCCACAGATAACGGTTCATCACCTGTTCCCGGAGGAGCATCAACAACAAGATAATCCAGCTCTCCCCAGTCCATATCAGCAATAAACTGACGAATAGCCTGAATTTTCAAGGGGCCACGCCAAATAATGGCTTCATCCCTGTCTTTCATCATATATTCCAGGGAAACAACTTTTACATTTTCATTATAAATTAAGGGAGGAACCAAGGAATTTTCAGTCTGGTGCGGTTCCAAAGAATCTGTGAGATCAAGCATTCGACAGATATCCGGCCCATGCAGATCCACGTCCATCAGCCCAACCTTGTATCCCTTTTTAGCCAGCCCTAACGCAAGATTCACAGCAACAGTGGATTTCCCTACTCCCCCTTTCCCGCTCATCACGAGAATCTTCTGCCTGATCTTCCCCAGTGATCGGGTGATGGCAATATCCTGTTGGGCAACCTGCGCATCTGCCGAGTGACAACTTGAATGATCTTCACTCTCACATGAACCACATGAACTCATTATATCCTCCATTTAGATAGATGTTGCGTTATATGAAGTCCGCCCCAGAGGGCAGACAACCTTCCTGAAATATAGTAGTTATATCAATCCAGCATAGGCTGCATTCTAACTCTGGTCTCTTGAAAAGCAATGAAAAATTTTCCCGGCTCATCGGATTCGGGCCAAACAGGGTAGAGTTAAGGCCGGATACAGCACGAACTCATTCAGAAGAGAAGAAAACTACAATAACAGACTAACAACCCTTGCAATAATACGATATTTATTAAAAATAATACTATTAAATACAAGACTTTTTTTTATTTCTTTGAAATATTTTCTCTGCTACATCATAAATTATCTTATTACTCTACAAAAAATATCACGAATGGCATTGAGGTGCTTTACTAAAAGTTTATTCTATATTATAAAAAGAGATATTCTTAACAAAACATTCCACAAATTTGTAATCTTGAAGAATTGTGGTACATGCACAATCTCTTTAGGATGTAACAAAATGGAATGTGTTATTCTTCTATTTGAAAAAAAGTGAAATATATGTTGAGTGTAACAGAGCAAGCTCTTGAAGCCCTTAGAGAACAGGTACCAAACCGCAACATTGACACTGTTATCCGAATATTTGTGCAAGACGGTTGTTGCGCAGGCTCACACCTGAAAATCTGCATGGATCAGGTACAAGAGGATGATCATATCGTCGATTTCATGGATTTACGTTTTGTTGTAAACCGTGATCTACTCACATCCTGCGGCACTATGACTGTTGATTTTATACAGGAAAACACAAAGTGCCAATGCAGTGGGGGATGTGGTGGTTTCTACCTGAGTGGTGAAAAAAAGTTCCTCTTTAGTGAACGCTGCGACGGTACGGGGCAATGCATGCACATGTGCAAGTGTGATGATCGCTATCCTGCAAAAAAATGTCAGAAAAAATGTTTCAGCAATTCCCGAACCCCTCTCAAATGCTGAAATAGCATAGTTGAACAAAAATATTTTCGTAAACATTTTTTATTCGTGTTTGACATATCAAACGTTTTGGGTCAATACTCTCTGCAAAAAAAATGCAAAGAGGAGATTATGGCAAACCTGATCAAGTGTAACCGTTCAGACCCCTCTCATTTTTTTTACGCAGCAAGAGGCAGAGGAGGCACATCCAGCCCCTGGCGCCGAGCCGTGATAACCTCAGCGAGATATTTCCACGGACAGGCGTTGCGCTTCCTACA
>NZ_JALAAI010000014.1:0-47938 GCF_052785085.1 Candidatus Electrothrix sp. | reverse complement strand
GGTTACCAATGACAAATCGTTTTTTATTACATTAATACCAGAAAAATCTCAAATGTCCATTTTTTTCTGGTGTAAAATTAAAAGATTAACCAGCTAGCAGAAAAAGGCTGTCAGGGGCCTGTTCCAAAAAATTTAATCCTGAGAAGAGCTGCGATCAAAAGGGAAAATCGAACGCCTCGTTGATTGCACAACTCCCCCTCTACCATCGCACCCCCGCTTTTAAATTTAAATCAAATGTTGCTGCCGGGGAGGGGGGCGCAGTCCATTTCGCTACTTGGTATATCAGGATTCGTGATATTAAACATACTATCAGTCCCTTTGATGGTGTCGTGAAAGTTGAAAAGCTCTTGGTGGATGATAAAACCGTTAGGGATGGTTTGGGAAGTGAGGTTATTGACTCCATTTCAGCGCATATCATGTGGGAGCGTAATCCAACTTGCTATGGAAGTGACCGGAGATGGGCTAATCACCTGTATCCGATACATTTGACAGAGCGTTGCCTGAAGAGCCATCGTCTTAGTGATCATGTAATTATGCATCTACTTTAATATTTTTAAAAATTATGAGAATTATTGGGAAAGTAACTGCGCTTGAAAACAGGCCTACTACAATTGATGAATTTTATTTTTGGACACCCCCAGAAAGGATACTTGATCCATTTGATGTAGTTGTCGTAGAGCATTTGAAGGGGTCGAAGACATACGGTGTTATTGAAGAAATAAATCATATCACTGATACACCTGGATATATGGGAGCTTTTATTTCGAACGACTTTGGCGAGGTTGATACGACCGCTCCGACTCGACGAATAGGTATGAACTACATTAAGGCCAGTGTAGTTAAGAATACCAAAGCGATTTATACACCTGTTCAGGACGGCAGTCAGGTAAGACTTGCTAATAATGAGGAAGTTAGCGAAGCATTGGGGCTGGCGAATGTGCAGAATGCACTACCGTGCGGATATATCCAGATGTACTCGAAAAATAAAAGTGAACAGGTGCTTTTGCCGGTTAATTTTAATGGGAAATTCTTAATAGGACCGGAGGGAGCGCATTTAAATATCAGTGGAATATCCGGGCTTGCTGCCAAAACATCATATGCAATGTTTCTGTTAAAAGGCATCCAGCATCGAATGAGTCAAGTTGGGGATGATAAACCGTTCGGCGATGAGTCGGTTGCATTTGTTGTTCTCAACGTTAAGGGTAGAGACCTGCTGACTTTGGACAAGAGACCCGATTCTGGGCAATTCACGGAAGCAGATGCCAAACGATACAAGGAGCTTGGCATTGAACCGAACCCTTTCGACAACGTAAAGTATTTTTTCCCATATGAACAGGATGACTTTTCGAACACATATGCCCAGAAAGACTATGTTGATGAACTGATAGAGGAGAAGAAAGGATTTCGATACAAGTACAGCTTTGACAAAGATCTTGACAGCTTGGATCTTCTTTTTGCAAACATTGAAGATTCGACAGGAACAATGGAATCTGCGTGTCATTATATTCAGTCGAGGCAAGGAGGATTTGCGAGAATTCGCAACTGGGATGAACTGGAAAATGAAATCAGTGAATACGGAAAAGCGAACAGTGGTAGAACTGATAAGGATATCACTGTACAAAGTTGGAGAAAGTTCAAACGGATCATCTCTAAATCTTTGAAAAACAGCATGTTTGGAAATCGCGTGGTATCTGAGCGGAGTGAAATCCGGTTGAGTTCCGCATTGGAGCAGATCAAGGCAAACGAGGTATTTGTAGTTGATATCGCCAAACTTGACGAAAACCTGCAATCTTTTGTTTTTGGCGATGTAATCAGGACAATTTATGACCTCAAACTTGGTCAGCTTACTGACAATGAGGAAAATATTCCTTCCAGAATTATCGTTTTCATAGACGAGCTGAATAAATATGCAGGGTCAGATTTGCCGAAAAATTCACCAATCTTGAGGCAGATAATTGATATATCGGAACGTGGACGCTCCTTGGGAATTGTTCTGTTTTCAGCTGAACAGTTTAAAAGTGCTATCCACGAACGAGTTAAAGGGAACTGTTCAACACATGCGTATGGACGGACAAATACAATTGAAGTGTCAAAGAAAGATTATAGTTACATCCCGAAAGTATATAAGAATATGATGATTAGACTGACTCAGGGAGAGTATATTGTGCAAAATCCGGTGTTCACTTCACCGCTTCATATACGGTTTCCGCGACCTATTTATTTTCAGGAGAAGTAGCTATGAATTCCGACTCTGTCATTATAGGAAAAAATATAATCGAAATCCTCACAACGGGGATGTACCATAATCCGTTGGTGATTTTTCGGGAGTACGTTCAAAACTCGATCGATGCAATTAACGAGGCTGTAACTAGAGAAATTTTAGAGGATATTTCTGAAGGTGATATACAAATCGTTATTGATAAAGAAAAGCGACGTATTTCTTTTGAAGATAATGGGGTAGGTATTCCAAGGGAGAATGCTTGGCAAGTCCTCACAAGTATTGCCGCCTCCAGCAAAGACAGAACGAAGAACTTGGGGTTTCGTGGTATCGGTCGTTTGGCTGGATTGGCTTATTGTGATGAATTGATTATTGAAACTTCGTTTAAGGGCGAAGATACAAAAACTGTTTTGCAATGGAATGGGCAGAAGCTGAAAGAGATTATCAGTGATAAAAAGGACAAGAAACTTGCATCTGAGGTAATTCAAGCCATTACAACGATAGAGGATGGGATAGTAGAGCACAAGGACAAGCATTATTTCAATGTGATATTGCAGAATGTAAAAAATGTGAAATTACTTGATGACGATGCGGTGACAAAAAATTTACGGATGGTAGCCCCGGTTGATTTTTACGATCCGAAATTTGTGTTCACTTCTAAAGTTAAAAAGGGGCTTGTTGACAGGGGGGTATCCTGCGAAGGCTATCGAATATTTGTCAACACGACTCAGCTATTTAAAGCATATCGTAATAATGTATATAAGCAGGAAAAAAAACAGAAGAAACGTATTGACGAAGTAATTGATATTGAATTTTTCGATTTGTATTCAAAGCATAATCAGCTTCTTGCTGTGGGATGGTACGCCGTCACTAAGTATATGCAGCTTATACCTGTTGTTAACGAAGCTTGGGGGATAAGGCTCCGCAAAGGTAATATACAAGTTGGAGATGAATTTACTTTACAACGCTTTTTTCGAGAAAACCGTTTTCATCGTTATTTTATCGGTGAAATTCATGTATTGCATGAAGAACTGTTTCCGAATGGGCAACGTGATTATTTTGATGAGTGTGAACTGTTGAGTGAATTTGAGGATGCACTTCATGGGTTGACAAGCAAGCTTCAAAATATTTGCCGGAAGGCATCAGAATGGAATAGTGCGGAAAAGAAGGTTGAAACTTATGCAGACCAGATTGAAAAATTTGAAGACACATTAGAAACACAGGAATTTTATAGCCCAGAACATGAGAAAGAGGAAAAGGACAAGCTTGATAAAATCAGAGAAAATGCGGAAAAGGCCAAAAAACAGTTAAAAAGGATTGAACAACATGCCGAAGATAATGAAACTTTGGCCCGTTTTGTTCAGTACAGAAGCAGCAATAATACTGAGAAGAAAAATACAGAATCACCCAAAAAAAACAAGGGAAACTCGTCAGAAAAAAAGAGCAACGGCAAGAAGTATAAAGCAAACAAACTGAGCAAACTGAGTAGGAAAGAACAGAAATTAGTAGGTGAAATTTATGAAGTCATCAGGACTATCTTGTCTCCAGACCTCCAGAACGTATTGATTTATAAAATCGAAGAGCGGTTCGGAATAACAAAATCTCATGAGTAACTCGCTGAAGCAGAGGCGGGTACTGCTTGTAGAACCTGGCTATAGAAATAAATATCCGCCTCTTGGATTGATGAAATTAGCGGCGTATCACCGGAATCGCGGTGATTATGTGCGTTTTTTTAAAGGGGACTTACGTAAGCTTGTCATCGAGCTGTATACTGAGACCGTTATAGAACAACTCTACTCCATTGATGATAGGATAGATTGGAAATGCCACGCTCCAATTGTTGCTCAATTCATTCGATATGGACGAAAGACCGCTTTGGCTCAAATTTCGGAGTTAGGCGGTATTTTCTCTCCATCCATTATAATTTGGTTGAAATATTATAATAAAGCCTATAGAGCAGGTCGTGTTGAGAGTTGTGCAAGTTGGGATAGAATTTGTGTAACGTCTCTGTTTACTTTTTATTTTAAGAGAACTATTGAAACGATTGAGTATTGCAAAAAGTTGGTTTCAGACGAAAGTAACGTTTTAGTCGGCGGAGTAATGGCTTCTTTGATACCGGATGAGGTTGAGGAAGCAACAGGCATTAGACCTATTATCGGCTTGCTGGATACACCCGGTATGTTGGACGAGGGGGATACAACCATAATTGACCAACTACCTCCAGATTATTCAATTCTTGAGGAAATCGATTATACATATCCTGAGCATGATGGATACTACGGGTATACATCGCGTGGCTGTATACGTAAATGCGAGTTCTGTGCAGTTCCTGTTTTAGAACCTGTCTTCAAAGGGTACCTTCCAATATCCGAACAGCTTGAATATATCGACCGAACATATGGTGCGAGAAGGAATTTGTTGCTGCTTGATAATAATGTTTTGGCATCAAAGAGGTTTCCAGAAATTATTCAACAGATATGTGCTAACGGATTCTATAAAGGAGCAAAGTTTGTAAGCCCGAATTATTTACAAATCTCTATAGCGAACCTGAAGTCCGGTATTAATGAATTTGCTTATCGTCGATTAGCGCATTCAATCCTTATTAAATTTCGATCTAGATTGTCTGGAGCGACTCTCAAAAACTATTTACGGCTGCTTGAGGAAAATGAAATATGTGCAGAGTTACTTCCGACAAGTGACCAGCTGACTGGTGTATATGAGGATGTTAAGGAGCTGTACGAGGATCGGCGCAATAAAGCATCTAAATATAGGTATGTAGATTTTAACCAAGGTGTTGATGCGCGATTACTTACAGAGGAAAAAATGGCTCTTCTTGCGACAATTCCGATTAAGCCATTAAGGATTGCCTTCGACAGCATGAAACTTGCAAAGCCATACGAGAAAGCCATTCGGCTTGCTGCAAAATACAATATCAAACAGCTATCTAACTACTTACTGTTCAATCACAAGGATAGACCAGTTGAACTGTATCAACGGATGAGAATAAATGTCGAGTTAAGCAATGAACTTGATTTACAGATTTATTCGTTTCCAATGAGATTTAGTCCGATTTGGGACGATAATAAACTGCATCACGGCAGAACCTACATCGGTAACCATTGGAACCGAAAGTTCATTCGTTCAATACAAACAGTTCTGAATGCGACGAAAGGTAAGGTCGGTACAAAGTTAGATTTTTTTAAGGCCGCTTTTGGAAAGGATGAAAATGAGTTTTTTGAAATCCTGTACATGCCGGAAGCGTATATTTTGCATCGGCGTCTGTGCGAAAAAAAAGGCTTGACCGATTCTTGGAGAAAACTTTATCAATCAATGTCTAACGTCGAATTGAACAATGTCCTGCCGATAATTGAGAGAAATAATTTTAGCGAAATAAATGGTATTTGCATGAACAATAAATTGAAATGTTTACTTAAACATTACCAGATTTCCCCTAAGGATCTTGCAGAGGACGGTTTCGGGTATGGCTCAGTTGATCGCTGAAACTGAACAGTTTTTATTAGAAACGGAGCCGATTGTATCTTAACTATCAAGAAAAGAAGTGGGATAGAGCGATATAACCCATGCGAGCAGTAATCCAAAGAGTAACATCCGCCAAAGTAACAGTAGACGACCGCCAGACCGGGGCCATCGGCGAGGGCCTGCTGGTCTTGCTGGGCGTTCACAAGGACGATGAACCAAAGGACATCACCTGGCTGGCCGACAAGATCATCAACCTGCGGATCTTTGAGGACAATGACGGCAAGATGAACCACTCCCTGGCCGACACCGGAGGCTCCATGCTCATCGTGTCCCAGTTCACCCTGCTGGCTGATTGCCGCAAAGGCCGTCGTCCTTCCTGGTCAGAGGCCGCCCCGCCAGACAAGGCCCGCCGAATGTACGAAGAGTTTATCCAAACCATTGCCGATTCCGGCATCACCACTGCCACCGGAGAATTCCAGGCCATGATGGATGTGAGCCTGGTAAATTCCGGGCCAGTCACTATTCTCCTTGATTCTCACAAGCAATTTTAGGACAATATTTCTACAATTTTTTCCGGTTTTCTCCGGTACCCGTCAACTTTAACCCGAACAAGGTCTTTTATGACAGATTTCACTCCCGGTTCCACGTATCATGGATTCATCCTGCGACGAAAAGAACATGTTGCAGATATTCATTCCGAAGTCTATCTTTTTGAGCACGAGGTGCTTGGTACTCCAGCCCTGGCCATAAAAAACGCCGATCCCAACAAGACCTTTTGTTTCACCTTTCAGACAGTACCGGAGGATTCCACCGGAGTGGCCCATATCCTGGAGCATTCTGTACTCATGGGCTCAAAAAAATATCCTGTCCATGATGTGTTCGGAGAGATCAACAAGGGCGCGCTGACCACCTTTCTCAATGCCATGACCGGCTCCGACACCACCTGGTACCCCTTTGCCAGCCGTAATATGACCGAGTATTTTAATATCATGGATGTGTATTGTGATGTTGCCCTCAATCCCCTGATTCCGCGCAGCACCTTTGAGCAGGAGGGCTGGCATTATCATAAGGAATCCGAAGACGCTCCCCTGCAATTCCAGGGCGTGGTTCTTAACGAGATGAAGGGGGCCTTTTCTGACCCTATCCGCTCTATTTTCCATCATACCTTTGCAGGCCTGATGCCGGAATCCACCTATGCCCATGAATCAGGCGGTGATCCCTCAGCGATCCCGGATCTGAGCTATGAGCAGTTTGTTCAATTTCATCAAAAACATTACCATCCCTCCAACGGTATCCTGTTTTTTTACGGCGATGCCGACCTGGAACAGGAGCTGGCAGCGGTCCAGGATAATTTCCTGGCCTCTTATGATGAACCAGGCAGCAAGGCCGAGATTGTCCGGGGCAAGGATATCTCTGAGCCGGTCTTTATTGAGGATGGCTATGCTGTCCAGTCGGGCAGTGATTTGAGCGGCAAGACCTATCTGGCCGTGGGCACCGCTGTAGGCACGGTTCTGGATAGACGGCGCAATACTGCCTTTCAGATCATTGCCAATATCCTCTATAACTCGGATGCATCTCCCCTGAAAAAGGCCATTGTGGAGGCAGGGCTCTGTCGGGATTTTGGCGGCCTCTTTCTTGCGGATTCCTGTTACAAGACCTTTATGATGACCTATCTGGCTGGCTCTGAGGCTGAGAAGCGGGATGAATTTCTGGCCCTTTACCGTCGGGTACTGGGAGAGATTGTTGAACAGGGGCTTGATCAGGATTTGGTCCTGTCTGAGTTGAATAAGTATGAATTCTCTTTTCGGGAAGACCTGACCAAGGCCCAGCGGGGATTGGATCTCATTGGTAAGGCCCTGCCCAGTCTTAAGCATGGTTCAGATCCTTTTGAAGCCCTGGCTATTAAGGAGATGTTTGCCACTATTCGGAAAAAGGCCCTGGAGGAAAAGTATTTTGAAGAGCTTATTCAGACAGAGCTTTTGGAAAACCCGGCCTTTGTGGCGGTCACTTTGACCCCTGACCCGGAAAAGGCAGCCCGAATAGCAGAAAAGGAACAGCAGCGTTTAGCTGACTATGAGCAGACTCTGGATCAGGAAACAACCGCAGCCCTGATTGCCAAGACCCAGGAGCTGATGCAGCTCCAGCAGACCCCGAACAGCGAGGAAACCCTGGCCCTGTTGCCCCGTTTGTCCCGTCAGGATCTGGATAGGAAGCCTGATTTTTTGCAGGCTGAGGTAGAAGATTGTGATGGTGCCACCTGCATTGCCAATGCCCTGGAGATCAATTCCATTACCTATGTCCAGGTTGGTCTGGATTGTTCAGCGATTTCTCCAGACCTGCTGCCTTGGTTGGATCTCTTTGGCACCATTGCCACTGAGATCGGTACTGGCTCCCGTGATTATATGCGTTTTGCCAAGGATGTGAATATCTGCACTGGTGGTTTTAACCATTCCTTTGCCACCTACCAGGAGATGAATGCCCCGGACACCCTGCAGCCGGTGCTTTGGTTTCAGGTCAAGGCCTTGTCTGGTTATCTGTCCAAGGCCATTGAACTGGTTCAGGAGGTCTTTGCGGATATGGATCTCACCAACCGCCAGCGTATCCGGGAGATTGTGATGCGGGAGTTTACCTGGGCTGAACATAATGTCCAGAGCGAGGGCTTTAATCTGGCCTCTTCCAGGGCCTTGGCCCATCTCAGCCGTTCCGGGATGCTGAACGAGTGTGTCCATGGGGTGACCTCCTATTTGAAGTTCAAGGAGTTAGTTGCCTCTTATGAAGATCAGGAAGAGGCATTTCTGGCCCGTCTTGAGGATCTGCGGAGTCAGGTCTTTCAGTCGGAGAACCTGAAGCTGGCCGTGACCGGTTCCCAGGAGGATATTGATACGGTCAAAGGATACGCAGGCTCTTTACGTAGTTCTCTGCAAGGAGTTCAGCAGCCTGTCGAAAAGTTTCAATTTCCCAGCTTGCCTGCTCAGCAGGCCTTCACAACCTCTGCTGATGTTGTCTATAATGTGCAAGCCTGTTCCTTGTTCACAGGACCTGAGCAATATACAGGCGTCTTTGAGGTGCTCAAGACCTGGTTGTCCCGTGATTATCTCTGGAATACGGTGCGCCAGTTAGGCGGGGCCTATGGCTGTTTTGTCCAGCTCCATCAGTTAACCGGTAATGTTGCCCTGGTCAGCTATCGGGACCCCCAGGTGCGCAAGACTTATGCAGCCTATGATGCTATTCCAACTGCGGTGCAGGGGCTTGAACTGAGCCGGGAAAGACTGGATCAGCTGATCATTGGTACCTATGGGGCACTGAACCCACTCCAGTCCCCGGCAGTGCAGGGGCTTGCAGCCCGGAATGAGTACTTGTGCGCGATTACCCCAGAGTATAAGCAGAAGCGGATTGGTCGGGTGATTGATACGGAGGTGGAGGATATGCGGGCCTATGCGCCAGTACTGGAGCAGTTAACCCGGACAGAGAATCGTTTCCGGGCCACCATAGGAAGCGGAGAGAAGATCAGAGAGCACGCTGAACTCTTTGATGATATTTTGGAACTCTAACAATATGAAACCGTAGGGGCAGGCCCCTGTGCCTGCCCTTTATTTTCTGGATAGCGGCAAGGGTAAACACAGGGGTTTACCCCTACGCCTCTTCTATGACCTTGAGAGCAGGTCGATGCTCTTTCAGATAAATATCTGACAAGGTCTGAAAGGCGGTCACAATCAGGGGGCCGTAGATGATCCCCAGAACCCCGAAGACCGACATCCCACCCAGGATAGCTAGAAAGACCAACAGGGTGTGCATCTTGACCTGATCACCCACAAATTTTGGTTTGAGCAGGTACTCCACAGTGAAGGAAAGAATAATATAAAAAATACAGGTCAGAGCTGCCTGTCCAGGTGCACCATTGAGAAAAAGCAGGGCGGCAGTGGGAAGCAGCACCAATCCTATCCCAAAGATGGGAAGAAAAGCCAGTATCGCCATCACCCCTGCCCAGAGCACAGGTGATTTGATCCCCAGTACAGCAAAGAATGCTCCCCCCATAACTCCCTGGAATATACCACTTATTCCATTGCCTACCAGGATTACTCCAGAGATATCCAGGAATTTTTTTAAGAGCAAGTTATCCTGTTCTTCCGGCAGCGGTGAAAGCCGGGTAATGAAGCGGACCAGGCGGTCTATCTCAATAAGAAGAAAATAGATCATCAGGATCAGAAAACAGAACTGGAGCACAAAGCTCATAATATTGGCGGCCCAGACAGAGGCTTTGCTGTAGATAAACATGCCAGCCTCTTTACTGAGGTCTGAAAAGATCTCGGTAATATCAGAAGGCTGGAAGTTGACGCCAAAGCCCTGCAGGATTTCCTGGCCCTGAGTAATCCATTTGCTGTTTTGAATTACCTGTTGCAGCTTGATCAGCATATTGGTATCCCGGCCCAACTGATAGACATTCAAGGTCTCTGTAGACAGGACAGCGATACAGAAGGTCAGGGGGATAAAGATAATCAGGGCAATCAGGGCGCAGGTCAGGCTGGAGGCCATCCAGGGAGAAACCCATTTGTTGAGCCAGTTATAGATGGGGCGAAAGATACCAGCCAGCAAAAAGGCGAGGATCAGGAGTTGCCAAAAAGGCCAGAGTACCAGGCCAAGCAGAAGAACAGAGATCAGAAAGACTACGGTAAAATAACGTGATGGCACACTATCTGGTTGTCCTGTGTCCTTTTGGGGATGCATTGGTTCCTTGTACTCGTATTGTGGGATGTTGTGCATAATGGAACAGGCAGCGGCTCGCAGCTCGGTAAAGGCTTGGCAGTTGGCGGAATTGCCGGGCAGGGGGCGTTTTTCTCCTTTTCCTGATAGTTTTTCTGATAAGGAAGAATAACAGATAATCAGGAAGGAAACAAGAGGAGAAGAGAACAGGAGGTGGGATGAAAGAACCGGGCAGACACGCAGATCTGCCCCTGCAATTCAGCATCTCAAAGTGGGAGTTTGTTGTTTTGCGTTATTTTTCCAGTTTATCTTTGAGCAGCTCTACCTGTTGGCGAACCGAATTTTTCTGGGCAATATCACGGTTAATAACCTTTACAGCATAGAGCACTGTGGAGTGATCCCGGTTATAGAGATTGCCAATATGGGCTAGAGATTCCTCTGTATACTTTCTGGTCAGATACATAGCAATCTGACGGGGAAAGGAATAAACCCGTTTACGCGAGCGTGAGGTCAGTTCGTCCACTGAAATTTTATACTGGCTGGAAATGATATCCCGAATCATGGTGCCTGTGAGCTGCTTTTGTTGCTGTAAGGTGCCCAGACTTTCCAGGACGCTTCGAACTATATCCATGTCAGGTGGGGCCTTGTACACACTTGTCTTGGCCTTAATTCCCATAAGGGCACTTTCAATGCGGCGGATATCACCCTGAAGTTGGTCTGCCAGGAAGTGGATATGATCATCCTGGAGGTTCAGATTATTGTGGGCAGCTTTATGGCGGATGATAGAGACCCGGGTCTTATACTCAGGAGCTTCAATATCAGTGATCAGGCCAGAGGTCATTCGGGAACGAAAGTCCTCATCCAGTCCCTGGATATCCCGTGCTGGCACCGCAGAGGTCATGACAACCCTTTTTCCTGACTTTATCAGGTAATCAAGGACGTTGTTCAACTCTTCCTGGGTCTTTGTTTTGCCAGCCAACGTATGGACATCTTCCACCAACAGCAGGTCACAGCCATGGATAAAGCGATTGGAAAACTGCTGCATGCTGTTGTTGCGGATGCTTTTCACCATTTCAGCAGAGAATTGCTGGGCTGTCAGGTAGTGCATACGGGTGCCAGGGGCAGTATGCATAACCTGATGAACAACGGCCTGGGTCAGGTGGCTTTTCCCAAGTCCGGTCCCTGAAGCCATAAAGAGGTTATTGCCAAAGGTATAATCAGCAGCAGCAATGGCGTTGCAGGCTGAACGGGCCAGCATGTTGCACTCACCGGTCATGAATTGATCAAAGGTGTAGGCTGGATGGAGGGACCTGATCGTGGATTTGAAGGTGTCCATACCAGGGAGCCGTAACTGTCCTGAACCATTTTTTTCCTGTTCTGGAGCTGGAGGAAGGTTTGATACGCTCAAAGATATTGCAGGGGGAGCGTCTGTAATTTTACTCAGATTTGATTCAATAAGCCCTAAGTAGCGTTCTTTAATCCAGGCACAGAAAAAACGATCCGGGCAGACAATCTGCAAGGTCTTGTCGTCCTCCTGTACACAAGAGAGCGGCTTGATCCACAGGCTGTACTCACTTTCAGACAGTGAGCTGGATAAAGAATGTTTGACAGTATCCCAGAGCATATATGGTGTTATTTGGGTCGGATGAGTTTTTGATAAAAGGCTGTTCAGAAATGAAAGCCTTGTTACTTTATTGTATTATTTTTTTATATTCTGATCATTTTTACCTGAAAATATCTTTCCTGGTCAAAAATGATTAGGCTTGATTTTCTGAGAAACTCCAATAGAGAAAGAGAGTGGAAGAGATTGACCAAAGAGCTTGATTTGCAGGCGATAGAGATCGGTATATGGGCTAGCGGTATGTTTTTGGGTTCTTTTTTATTATATGCTTTCTTTCCGGTATGATATGTCGAGTTATGTTTTTATTGTGACAAAATTGACAGGCGCAAAAACTTCTTCATACTCTTCAAGGCTGCATTGATCTTTAAAAAGCTCTATTTTTAGCTTACGGATTTCTTCTCCCCCGAGACTCTCTTACTGGCGACCTTTGGCAGAGGATTGATGAAAAAAATAAATTTGCGCAGGCCTGTGGTTTTTTCTTTAACCGTTCTTGATAATAATGAATTTTATTCTCGTTGGTGAAAAAAGTAACAGAGCTGTTTCTATCCTGATACAGAGAGATACCAAAACCAGAGGGTCAAAATATCTTGTTGGAAAAAGAGCCATGCCATTGCAGCCAGGGATAAAAAAGGGCCAAAGGGGATCCGGGTTTGCCCCCCCTTGCGTTGGCGGAACATGGCAGCAAGCCCCACAAGAGAACCTGTCAGCGAGCTAAAGAAAATAACAAACAGCAGGCACTGGTATCCCAAAAAGGCTCCGATCATGGCCAGCAGCTTGATGTCGCCGCCGCCCATGCCGTCTCGTCCTGTGAGGAGGGCATAGCCTGCCGCAACCGCATAAAGAACCCCTCCTCCGAGAAGAATGCCAAGCCCGGCTTCCTGCCAGCTGACCAGGGGATTGAAAAAGGAGCTGATAAAACCGACCAGGATTCCAGGCAGGCTGATTTTGTCTGGGATAATCTGAAGATGGATATCAATAAAAATAATAGCCAGTAGCCCTGCAAGAAAGAGGAAGTGAAAAGGCAGAATCAGGGATAATCCAACACGATGATAGAGGGCCAGGGAGAGCAGGGCCATGCAAAGTTCCACCACCGGGTATTGGAGGGAGATGGGTACCTTGCAGGTCCTGCATTTTCCTCGCAGGGCGATATAGCTGAGAATGGGAATGTTCTCGTACCAGTGCAGATTGGTGTTGCATTTGGGGCAGTGGGAGGCAGGAAAGACCACAGATTGTTCCTCATCAGGCAATCTGTAAATAACTACATTGAGAAAGGAACCAACCAGGGCACCAAAAATAAAGCTGTAAAGAAGAAAGAGTGTTTCCATATCTGTTATATCCGTGTCAGGTGTGCTTTGCTGAAGAATAATGTTTCCTTGAATCAAAAGGCTGTGCCGGTTATTATAGCCGGACTGGTAGGGAAGACCTACCATGACCCCTTTCTTTTTAATGTTTACTTGTAGCCTTTTTCATGTCTGAATTCCAGCAAAAATGTACTCTTCTTGCCCGTGATTGCCTGGCACCTGATGTGGTTCGTTTGACCTTTCAGGCCCCCAAAATCGCTGTCACAGCCCGGCCTGGCCAGTTTGTTATGGTGCGGGTTATTGATGGTCTTGATCCCTTGCTCCGGCGCCCTTTTTCAATCCACCGCAGCTCTGCTGACGGGACAATTTCTCTGCTCTTTAAGGTGATTGGTAAGGGAACCGAAATCTTGGCCCAACGTTGTGTCGGTGACCAGCTTGACCTGGTTGGTCCCTTGGGGAAAGGTTTTGATTTTTCCGGTGAGCAACCGGTCTGTTTGATCGGCGGTGGAATGGGGATTGCCCCTTTGCTTTTTCTTGCAGAACAATTAGAGCAGAGCGGGCGTGAGACCCAAAAAGATCATGTCCTGCTTGGAGCCCGCAACAAGGATGAACTGGCTCCGTTGGCAGAAGAGTTTTCTGCCCTGGGCTATGCTGTCCAGCTGGCAAGCGATGACGGCAGTGTTGGTCATAAGGGCTTTATCCCGGACCTCCTTGATTTTGTCCTGCCCTCAGTAGAACAGGTTTACACCTGCGGTCCTCACCTGATGATGGAAAATATTGTGGGGCAATGCCAACAGGCAGAGGTGAGCTGTCAGGTTTCTCTGGAAACTCATATGGCCTGCGGTATGGGGGCCTGTCTGGGCTGTACCGTGCATGGGAAACGAGGCCTGGTTCATGTCTGTAAGCAGGGACCGGTTTTTAACGCAGATGTGTTGGCATGGGGAGAGATATGAAAGAAGATTATATGAACCCGGCAGAAGAAATTGTTCTCTGTACAGGCCCTGACGTACGGGTTCAGATAGGATCCCTTGCTTTACGTAATCCGGTCATGACCGCCTCTGGTACCTTTGGCTATGCCAGAGAGTTTGAGAATCTGGTGGATCTGGAGCGGCTCGGTGCTATCGTTGTCAAGGGCATCTCTTTGCAACCTAAGCCTGGTAATCCTCCGCCCAGAGTCGTTGAAACAGCCTGTGGAATGCTCAATGCCATTGGCCTGGAAAATGTGGGAGTGGATCGTTTTATTGCAGGCAAGATGAAATATCTCCGTTCCCTGACAACACCGGTTGTGGTTAATATTCTTGGCGACTCTGTGGAAGAGTATGGTGAAATCGCCCGCAGATTGGATGGGGTGGAAGGGGTTGCAGCCCTGGAAGTAAACATCTCCTGTCCCAATGTGAAAAAAGGTGGGGTTGCCTTTGGCACAATGCCGGAAATGGCAGCCAGGGTGACTGAGGCAGTCCGGGAGGCCTCTGGCCTGCCTCTGATCGTTAAGCTCTCTCCCAATGTGACCGATATTGTCCTCATGGCCAAGGCCGTTGAAGAAGCAGGGGCGGATGCGGTATCCTTGATCAATACCCTGATCGGGATGGCTATTGACCCGATGAGCCGGAAACCACGATTGGCGAATGTGATTGGCGGTCTGTCTGGTCCTGCCATTAAACCGGTGGCCCTGCGCATGGTCTGGCAGGTTGCCCAGGCTGTGGCATTGCCTGTGATCGGTATTGGCGGTATCACCACCGCTGATGATGCTGTGGAATTTATGCTGGCCGGAGCCAGTGCTATCCAGGTGGGAACCGCGAATTTTTATGATCCTTCGGCAGCTGAGAACATTGTACAGGGAATAACCGGTTATTTACAACAGCAGGGAGAAGATCGCCTTGTTGATATTATAGGCACCTTAAAAACAGGGATGGCGTAAATGAGACTAGGTAAGATCTGTGTTTCTCTGGCAGGGCCGGATGCGACAATAATGTATAATCAGGTGGAGCAGTCCCTGGACCGGGCAGATGTCGTTGAAATTCGTCTGGACAGCATGGTAAAACCAGATATATACGGCTGCCGTTCTCTGCTGCAAAAACCGCTTCTATTCACCAATCGACCGGTTTGGGAAGGTGGTTCCTATGACGGACCAGAAGAGAAACGGATCATTCCCTTGCTTGAGGCTGCTCGCCAGGAAGTTGCCTATGTTGATCTGGAACTGAGAGCAGAGCAACGGCTACGGAAGCGGCTCTTGGCTGCTACGAGCCTGACCCAGACCCGATTGATCCTGTCCTGGCATAATTTTGAGGGTACCCCGTCCCAGGCAGAACTGGATAAGGTGTTGGCACAAATGATAGAGAGTGCTGGTACTGGTCGTGTTGATAAAGTTATTGGAAAAATTGTCACCACCGCCCATAATCCTGAGGATGCCTTACGGGTTCTTGGTCTTCAGGAGCAGGCCAGGGCGGTAAATTTTCCCCTCAGTTGCTTTTGCATGGGTGAAGCAGGGCAGATTACCCGGTTGGCTACCCTCTACCTGGGCGGGTACATGACCTATGCCTGTCTGAATGATGCCCAGGCCACAGCTCCTGGCCAGTTATCCCTTGAGCAATTGCAAAAATTAACGGCTCTTCTGTCCTGAACGTGTTTGCGTGAGTTTTTTTGAGAGAGATATTGATGGCTATTGATGGAAAAACAGAACTGTACGGAATAATCGGTAATCCGGTTCGTCATTCCCTGAGTCCGGTGATGCATAATGCTGGCTTTGCCGACCTGGCAATGAACCGGGCCTACGTGCCTCTGGAAGTAAAGAATATTAAGGAGGGACTTACCGGCCTGCGGGCCTTGGGGTTCCGAGGTGTCAGTGTCACCGTACCGCATAAAGAGGCGGTTATTCCTTTTCTTGACGACATTGACCCGGTGGCAGAAAAGATCGGAGCTGTTAATACCTTGGTTTTTCAGCCAAGGCAAGGTGGACAGGTTCATGTGCACGGATTGAATACTGATTGGCTGGGTGCTAATACAGCCTTGGCAGAAAAGGTCAGTTTAGCAGGGAGCCGAATACTGGTTATCGGAGCTGGTGGTTCTGCCAAGGCCGTGGGTTTTGGCCTGATTGAGGCTGGAGCAGAGGTGATTATTGCCAATAGAACCGCAGAGAGCGGCAAGGCCCTTGCGGACTTGCTTGGTTGCACCTTTATCCCTTTGGCAGAGGTTACCAACGTGTCAGCGGATGTGTTGATCAACACTACTTCTGTGGGCATGGAGCCGGATAATGAAGGCATTGCCGTCCCCCCTTCTTTATTACCAGGCTTTTCCGTGGTCATGGATATTGTCTATGCTCCTCTGGAAACCCGTTTGCTTCGGGAGGCCAGGGCTGCTGGTTGTCAGACCATTGATGGCCTGGCCATGCTGCTCTATCAGGGCATTGCTCAGTTTGAGACCTGGACTGGCAAGAAAGCTCCCCAGGATGTTATGCGTTTAGCTCTGGAAGAGGAATTACAGCGTCGGGCTGCTTAGGGGAGGGGCGACCGGCGGTCGCCCGTATATTTGATTGTATACCCCTTTGGGTGGTGCGGAAATGAAGCAGAGCTTCAGGGGAAAACGGTTCCCAGGCTGGAGCTTTGGAAACAGAAGTTTACCGTTATTAAAAAGAGTTGAACAAAGATATCATGAGATTAATAACACCGATTGATACCCTGGACGCTATAGTCGAAGTTCCTGGTTCCAAAAGTCTGACCCAACGCGCCCTGATTGCCGCTGCTCTGGCCTGCGGAGAATCCACCCTGATCGGTCCTCTTGCCAGTGAAGACACGGCATACACCATGAAAGCCTTACGCCAGATGGGGGTTGTCGTGGATGACAGCGATCCTAAAGCCTGGATGGTTCAAGGATCCGGGGGGGAAATTGCAACCCCGGACAAGGATATTTTTCTTGGTAATAACGGCACTGCTACCCGTTTTTTGACCTCAGTGGCTGCCTTGGGCCAGGGTCGGTTTCGCATCAGCGGTGGAGAGCGCATGGCAGAGCGTCCCATTGAGCCTTTGATTCGGGCCTTGCGGGGTTGGCAGGTCCAGATTCAGAGTGAGGCGGCCAATGGCT
Source organism: Candidatus Electrothrix sp. (assembly GCF_052785085.1). Taxonomy (NCBI): domain Bacteria; kingdom Pseudomonadati; phylum Thermodesulfobacteriota; class Desulfobulbia; order Desulfobulbales; family Desulfobulbaceae; genus Candidatus Electrothrix; species Candidatus Electrothrix sp. The sequence goes on along the minus strand of NZ_JALAAI010000014.1, from coordinate 30,540 downwards.
GTCCTCCCTTGTCCATTGATGCAGCTGGCCTTTCTGGAGGCGAGACTGTGTTGCCCGAAGGAAAATCCAGCCAGTACCTGTCTTCATTATTGCTGGTTGCTCCTTATGCGGCCCAAAAGGCTGACCTGAAAGTGGAGGGCGAGGTCTTTTCCAAACCCTATGTGAAGATGACCTTGGCTGTTATGGCAGACTTCGGGATCTGGGCTGAGGTGTCTCCCAACATGAATCGTTTTCAGATTCCACAAGGCTGCTATCGTGGCACCCGCTATCAGGTTGAAGGCGATGCCTCCGGGGCTTCCTATTTCTGGGCTGCTGCTGCGATCACAGGAGGTAAGGTCAATGTTGCCAATGTGCCAGTGCCTTCTTTGCAGGGGGATGCCCAGCTTGTGCCATTGCTGGAGCGCATGGGCTGTCATGTGGAGCGGAGTGAAGGTGGGATTACAGTGCAGGGACCGGAGCAGCTCAAGGGCATAGAGGTGGATATGGGCAATATGCCGGATGTGGCTCCGACTCTGGCTGTGGTGGCTGCTTTTGCGGAAGGAACCACGGTGATTAATAATATTGCTCATCTGCGGATCAAGGAATGCGATCGTTTAGCGGTTATGGTCAACGAGTTGCGGAAGATGGGGGCGGATGTTGAGGAAGAGGATGATCGGATGATCGTCCACGGGCAGATTGGGGGGGCTAATCTGCACGGGGCTGATATCGAAACCTATGAGGATCATCGGATCGCTATGTGCTTTGCTGTGGCCGGGCTGCGGGTTGCCGGGGTGAAGGTGCATGGTGAGGAGTGCGTGGCCAAGTCCTTTCCTGATTTTTGGGAGCGGTTTGAGGGGATGGTGGGGTAGAGGGATGGTACAGTCCGCACAAGTTACTCCGAACGTTCATCAGGGCTAACGACTTGAGGATGGATTGAAACTCGGATGACACGAGTATGGCCCTTGCAATGAAACAACAGCTGACGTTTACTGACTTAATTCTGTTCATCCGTGATATTGACAGCGAATGTGCCGTTCAGGCAGGGCGTGCCGTTAATTACAGTCTTACTTTGCGTAACTGGCTCATCGGTCATCATATTACCGAATACGAACAACGCGGAGAAGATCGGGCGGCCTATGGCGAAAAGCTTTTGCAACGTCTTTCGATTCACTTGACAGAACAGGGAGTCAGCAGAACAGAGGAAAGAGAATTACGGCGCTATAGAAAATTTTATCAGGTCTATCCGCAAATCCGGGATTCACTGACTCCCGAATTGAGTGAGAAGCTGTTATCGCAGTCACCTCATGAACATACCGTAGAAAGGGGGGATGCATTTCCCGTTTTAATCGTTCCCGGACAGGAGCTTCTTGCCCGCCTCTCTTTCACTCATTTTGTCGAACTGCTGAAATGCGACAATCCCGGCCAGCAATTTTTTTACGAGACTGAGTGTATGCGCGGGAACTGGTCGGTTCGCGAATTGAGGAGACAAATAGGCAGTCTTTATTATGAACGTTCTGAACTTTCCGGCAATAAAAAGAAATTAGCCGAGCTGGCGCAGCGTAATGCGGAAACTGCACATCCGAAACTCGCCATAAGAGACCCGTATGTTTTCGAGTTTCTCGGGTTGAAGCCTGTTGAGGTTATGAGTGAGTCTCACCTGGAAGATCAGCTTCTGGATAACTTGCAGGAATTTCTCCTCGAATTGGGGCACGGTTTCTGTTTCGAGGCTCGTCAGAAGCGTATTCTCATAGGTGACAATCATAATTTTGTTGATCTTGTCTTTTATCACCGCATATTGAAGTGCCATATTCTGGTTGAGTTGAAACTGGAGAAGTTCGGGCATGAAAACATCGGCCAGCTCAACACATATGTAAGCTGGTACAGGCACAACATGATGACCGAAGGAGACAATCCGCCTGTGGGTATTCTGCTCTGCACAGAAAAGGATCATGCGTTGGTGCAATATGCATTGGCCGGTATGGACAATGAACTTTTCGTTTCCAAATATCAGCTTGAATTGCCAGACAAGAAAGAAATACAGGAGTTTATCGAAAAGCAGATCAGAGGGGAGTAAGCTGTTGTTCTGATCAATGAGAGAGCGTGGCTGATTTCTGGGAGCGGTTTGAGGGGATGGTGGGGTAGGAGAGAGAGACTTTTTCGTTATGTTATAGAGATACTATAGGAAGATGATATGAAGACACTGAAAGCGCATTGGAATAACATATTTTCCAATAAAGCTGATAGAGAACTCGGCTGGTATGAGAAAGATGTTTCGCAGACATTGTGGTTTCTAGATGAGATTCCTCGGAATACGTCCAATGTGGTTTTTCTCCCCGATGCAGGAACTTCTTTACTTGTCGATGAATTGCTCAGTAAGGGATATCAACTTATTCTGAATGATATAAGCGATGAAGCACTGAATGCGCTGAGAGAGAGAACGGGAGAGAAGGAAGGGGTGTCATGGCTTCAACATGATATCTCCGAGCCTTTGCCTGCCGATATCCCGCAAGTTGATATCTGGATTGATCGGGCAGTTCTTCACTTTCTGCTTGATGAGGCGGATATTGAGGGCTATTTTGCTAATTTGCATACTGTTGTCAAGCCTGGGGGATGGGTATTATTGGCAGAATTTTCCACCTTGGGTGCTCCCAAATGTGCGGGGCTGGAGCTTCATCGATATTCAGTCAATGAAATGAGCAGGCGAATGGGTTCAGAGTTTGAGCTTATAAGGAGTGAGGAATATACATTTATTAATCCATTCGGTGATCCACGGCCCTATATTTACGCTCTGTACAAGAGGCTTCATGGCTGAAATCATTACTGGCGATCTCTGGCCCCAGTAGGGGGTATAATGAAACTCATCTCGAATTCAGTAAGTAACGATGTAGATGGAACATATCCAAGGATAGGTCGAACCATACCCGACAATAGGCTTTACCTATCCGCTGATACCCTGAAGCATACCCGAGGTATGGTTGAGGCATACCCAGAGATACCCTGAACCATACCAAGGGATAGGTTCAACCATACCCGACTATAGGTTCTTCCGCTCCCCGGAGGCGAAGAACCGCTCACGCAAGACGAAAATAGCGCAGCCCGTGACGTTCAGTGCCCTTGCGGACTGCTTTAACCGTAAAGTTCAACCGAAGGAGACATAAGATGCCTGACAATCCGAACAATCCTCATACCCCGAGTGCCCCGCCGACCCTTGCGGACAAGCAGATTGACCTGTCGCCCTTTACGTTGATTGATCTTGATCCCGAGGAAATCCGCAAACTCCCCAAACCCAAGACCGATTTCAGCGAAGTTGCCCGGCAGGTGCTGGCCCTGTATCCTGAGTACAAAGACGAACTCCGCCTGAGCCAGGAGGAGTTTGATCCGGTCAAGGTCGCGGAGCATCTTGATCTGTCCGACGAGCTGATTCCCTATACCGAGTGGCTGGAAAAGCGGGCTGAGCAGGTCCGGGAGACCCGCATAGTGCATCTTGCCGAGGCCTACCGGGCAGTGCTCGCCCTGTATCACCGGTCCCAGGCTGCGGAAGCCTTTGATCCCCAGGTGGGCTATGCCTTTGCCTTTCTGGCTGATCACTTTGGCGCAGGCAAAAAAAGGGGAAATAAAGAGTAGGTGCGGTTGCACCCTACGAAACTGCACATCAGCTCGTAGAACCAATCTTATCTGACACGTTCTGCGTGAAAAGATACTGTGAATTATTATCATCTGGTTGACTGAAACACGGTTCCGTATTAGTTTTGGTCTCACTGGATATTAAACGTACCTTAAAAATAAAAAGTAGAGAGGAGATGATAGTTATGGCAAGCGAAAACGTTATCGTTGTGGGCGATGGTGACTTTGAGGCTAAGGTAGAAAAAAACGAACTGCCTTGTTTGGTGGATTTCTGGGCCCCTTGGTGTGGTCCTTGTAAAGCAATCGGTCCGGTTATTGATGAACTGGCTGAGGAATATGCCGGTAAGGTCCAGATCGTTAAGATGAACGTGGATGATAGCCCTGCTACTCCGGGAAAATTCGGTATCAAGGCTATCCCAACCCTGATTCTCTTTAAAAACGGAGAAGCAGTTGACCGTATTACCGGTGCTGTGGGTAAGGCTCAGCTTAAGGAGTTGCTGAGCAAGGCATAGTCAGCATTTTTTGATGCAGGTACTGGAGGGCGAACCATGGTGTTCGCCCTTTTTCATGAAAGCCAGCCTCTCAGCTTTTTCTATTTTTTGGGAATACTATCTATGAAAAAAACAGATTATCAACTGATTATTATTGGGGGTGGCCCTGCCGGGTTAACAGCAGGATTATATGCTGCCCGAGGTCGCCTGGACGTATTACTCATTGAAAAAGGGGCGACTGGTGGTCAGGTGTTAGTGACAGATTGGGTGGATAATTATCCTGGTTTTTACGACGGTATTACGGGTTTCGAGTTGATGGACAAGATGACGGCCCATGCTGATCGTTTTGACCTGGAAAAGAAATTCGCCAACGTGACGGGCATGGATCTGCAGGGTGAGCAGAAGAAGATAAGCTTGGAATCCGGGGAAGAACTGACAGCGCAAAGCGTCATTATTAGCACTGGTGCCAAACCACGAAAACTCAATATACCCGGCGAAGAAGAGCTGTCTGGGCAAGGAGTCTCCTATTGTGCCACCTGTGACGGTCCCTTTTACCGGGATCAGGAGATCGCTGTGGTTGGTGGCGGTAATACTGCTATTCAGGAGGCCCTGCATCTGACCAAATTTGCCTCTAAGGTGACGGTGATCCATCGTCGTGATACCCTGCGGGCCACTGCTATTTTACAGGAAAAGGCCTTTGCTGAGGAAAAAATTGAGTTTATCTGGGATGCCCAGGTCAGCGAGGTTGTTGGCAATGACGAAGGGGTTGAATCCCTTAATATTCAGCATAATGACGGCTCAACCTCCAACCTGCCAGTGACAGGATTTTTCATCCTGATTGGGATTGCGCCAAATAATGAGGTGCTCCCTCTGGACCAGCTGGAAAGCGATGAGGGAGGTTTTGTTGTTACCGACCATGAGATGTGTACCAAGCTGCCCGGTGTCTTTGCTGCCGGGGATATCCGCAGTAAGAATTCCCGCCAGATCATCAATGCAGCTGGTGAGGGCGCAACAGCAGAACTTTCTGCTGAGCATTATCTGAGTAATTTAGGCGATTCTGCCGAGTAAAAACGCTGATTCGTTGGGGCGCAGGCTGCTTTTCTCCGTGTTTGCGCCGTTCTCTCCTTTTTTTATCTCCTTGGCTCCAGAACAGTCTTACAGCCTGAGCTGGGTACTGTGCGCCATGCCGAAAAATCCCCGTGGCCGGAAGGTCAGAATAATCAGAATGATGGTATAGGCAATGAGATCCCGGAAGGTTGACGGGAAGACCATTGCTGTGAAGATCTCAATAGCTCCTAACAGGTAACCAGCCAAAGCCGCTCCCATGATGGAGCCTCTGCCCCCAAGAATGGCCGCAACAAAGGCCTTCCAGCCAAGCAAAATGCCCATGTAGGGATCCAGCACCGGATAGGCCTGCCCGTATAACACGCCAGCCACAGAGGCCAGCCCCGCGCCGATAGCAAAGGTCAGTGGGGCCAGGATATTGATGGAAACGCCCATGAGCGGTACGGCCTGAAAATCATAGGACATGGCCCGCATGGCCATACCCCATTTGGTTTTCTGGATAAAGGTATGCAGGGCCAGCATGAGGACCAGTGAGGCCACAATGATCAGTATTTTAACATTGGTAAAGTAAACCCCACCGATATTATAGCTGACCGATTCAATCAGGCTGGGAAAACTAAGCCGCTTGGCCCCTAAAATGATCAGATTGCCGGTTTCAAAGATAATACCGATCATTAAACCGGTGATAGCGGCAGAGGCCCTGGGTGCTCCCCGCAAGGGACGATAGCCCACTACCTCGACAAAGACGCCAACCCAGGCCGTGAGAAACATGGTAACGGCAACAGTGAGCAGGAAGATGGCCCAGCCCGGCAGTACGGCCCCAAAAAGAGCAAGCAACAGAGTGGCAATTCCAAAACCGATATAGGTGCCCACCATGAAGATATCGCCATGGGCAAAGTTAAAGAGCATCAGGACGCCGTAGACCATGGAATAGCCGATGGAGATGACGGCATAAAAGCTTCCCCACTGGAGGGCATTGATAAGATTTTGGAGGAAATATTCCATTATATTAATGCTCCTAGGCTCCTATAGCAGACATCGTAAACGCTAAAACTGGACATTGTTTATAATAATTTAATATTATAACAAAATTACTAAATTTGGACACTTGCTACAAGACGAAATGTCCAAATTCTATTAATCGTATATAAAATCAAATGGTTATCAAGTAAGTGTCATTTTGATGTTTACGATGTCTGTATAGAGAGAAAGATGTTCGCATAGTGACGAACTCTGAAATGATTCACATATTCAAGGAATATACCATACAAGAAAAGCCCTTGCATGAGGAAAGGCGCGAGGGCGTAGAAAAGGATTTTCAGGTTCAAGCAGTACATCGAAGAGAAGAAAAATGACGAAAAGTGATTAAAGATGACTTTTTTTATTTTTTATAAATCCAGGTGTTTGAGTGTGAAAAAGATCAGTAAAACAAAGAGACGCTTGCTTTTACACTTGCTTTATGATGGGGAATAAGGTAAAAAGTATCCGTTTTTCATCAGTTCAATCTATCTATTCAATAATACGAGGAAGAGGAATGAGTTTTCTTGAAGGATTACTTTGGCTCACTCTTAACGTTTATCATGAAGCCCGCAGTGAACCTCAGATCGGTCAGCTTGCTGTTGCCCATGTTACCCTGAACAGAGCAAGTGAAAAGAACAAGACCGTTGAGCAGATTGTTACAGCGCCTCGCCAGTTCAGCTGGACGTTTTTGCAGAAATCATATATGCCCAAGGAGTCAGATGCCTTTGTTGACTGCCTGCAGACCGCAATGAAGGCCATGACGACCCCTGATTTTACCGATGGTGCCACCTTTTATCATCGGGAAGATGTGCATCCCAAATGGGCTGGACAGAAGAATTATGTTGCCCAGTATGGAGAACATATATTCTATCGGAACTGAAACCAACGATTGATTAGGACTGATAAAAGCTGTTCCGTCTTGTTCGGAGCAGCTTTTTTTTATTTCTCCAGGGATTTTTTTCTGTTCTGCATTAACACCCAGCGTTTTCGTATCCACTGTTCTTTTTCATCCTCAAAAACATACCGGCCACCTTCGGTGGAGATCGTTGGCACCTGACGAGTTTCTTCAAAGGCATTATAGCCTGTTGTCAGATTTGACCAGAATTTGTACCAAGGGGAATGGCGGTACTTGACCAGGTTGGTACGCGTCATGCGAAAGGGAAAGATGTGGATGCTGAATTCTTCCTGCCTCCCCTGAAGAAAGGCCTGATAGGCAAGCAGGTAGATCTCCTCTATCTGTTTATTGCCCATTGCAAAACAGCCCTGGGAAACGCAACGGCCATGAACCATGATGGCACTGCCGGTACGATCCCATGCAGCATCATAGTTATTGGGATAGCCTATGTTGAAAGAAAGGTGAAATCGGCTCTTGGGATTCATCTGCTTACCAGAAACTGTGTAGAAACCTTCCGGGCTTTGCCAATCGCCTTCTGCGAGTTTGGGGCCAACATATCCTGAGTAATTGCAAATAGGATAGGTCTTAAAGAGTCTGAATTCACCCCTGCTGTATAACCAGAGTTCAAGCTGCTTTGAGAGCTTGAAAATGCGTATGAATACGGGTTGTCCAAGGTGCATGCCTTTACGGGCAAGTTCTTTTTTCACCCTTGGCATTGCCTGGGACATGAGATAGTCTGCCTTAGGTGTTGTCGGAAGAGAGGTTTCCAGTTCTGGATAAACCTCCTCAGCCTGAGCAAGAGGAACGAGTATTGGCAAAGCTATACTTGTCCAGGCTATACATAAGGCAGCGAACCCAGGAAGAACGTTTGCAGGCATTCTGGCAAGACTAGGAAACAGCATCTTTTTCTACCTGTGCTTTGGCATAGGCTGTGGCTGCGCATTCATTTTTGCCGATATCCAGTTCCTCTGCCCGGTCATTATCTACCTGCTCTGTATTGGCATTGATCAGTCTGATTATGGCGTACTCTTCAGGTTGCTCCCGTATATTGTCCTTGATGAATTGAATGAAATCAGCTTCATTGGCAATAGAATAGATAGCCTTATTCTGTTCAGTGGCATCGCCAAGAGAGGTGGTAAAAATGAGATCTTTATTTGCCTCTTCCCAGTTCATGTAGTGACCAGGGAGGATTGCAAGGTCTTGGTTAAGCTCTTTTATCATACCTATGGTTTTATAGAGCTCACTTGCCCAGGCTTCAGCTTGTCCTCCAAGGTCTGGGCGCCCCACTGAGGCGATAAAGACCGTATCCCCTGATATCATATATTTCTTATTAATGATGTAGGAAGTTGAGCCGGGAGTGTGGCCGGGGGTAAAGATAACATCGACAGTCGGGCTGCTGTTGTTCTCTGAAAAACGATGAGTCTCGCCATCAACTACTGGAGTGTAGGGATTATTTGAATCGCCAAAATCTTTTTTATTACCATAAAATACTGCCCCGTTTTTTTCGGCAATTGCTCTGGATCCCGAGATATAGTCTGCCTGGAGATGTGTCTCAAAGGTTTGAGTGATGGTACAGCCGTTTTTTGCGGCAAAGGCAAGATAGAAATCAATATTGCGTGAAGGGTCAAAGAGCATCATCTCACCCTCATACAGGAGGCCATAGGAACAGGATGCTTTGGCTGGTCGGATAAACTGATAAAGCTGAAAATCGTTTTCAGCAGCCACGAGTTTGGGAACCAGCATATTACCCCAGCTTTTAAATCCTCCTGAGAGATAGCTCACATCGCTGAATCCGTGCTTATCAAGAATTTCAGCAACATATTTTGCTGACCCTTCTTTTGCGCAGATAATGCGAATACGACGACCAGCTGGAACGCGTGCAACTGATTCCTCTTCTGCTTCCATAAAATCATAGTAGGAGATATTATGGAGTTCAAAAGGATACGGCGATTCGATATGAAAACGGGAAAAGTCCTTTGGATTTCGAACATCCAGGATAACAATATCTTCTTTTTCTGTGAGCCAGCGGAACAGGTCAAGTGCTTGGTAGCTGGAGATTGGCATGAGAGACTCCTGAGTAATATTCTGTGTCTGTTTTTTTTGAGTTGAGAAATACTATCACGAATTTTTCTCCCCTTTTCAACTAAAATTTTCCGATATCAAGAATGAGTTTGCATGGAAAGATTGCAAGAGATAGGCCATGTATATGTTCTATTTATGTTCTACTTATTGAAATCGATTCGCATTATCGGTACAAGTAAACTCAATTCTTGAACACCGTTGTGTAACATGATATGCTCTTTGCAGGGATATTTATAAATATTTATTTCTGTCTTGTGATTATCTTATTGATTACAGAAATACAATAGGTTTTGCAACTTGTTAATATTAAGTTGTGTTTTTTGTATGCACTGTGTAAACTTCCATAGATTGCTCCCTGTATCCTGGATATTGGTCAGCGTGTGTAGGAAGAACCAAGGGCTGTTGAGTTTTGTACTGCTCGTAAGGCTGCAATGGAATGTGTTCAACATTCTTTATTTTATAATCATATCTCACGGAGAAAAATATGCTTTATACTTGGAAAGATGAATACAGCGTAGGGGTTTCGCGTTTTGATAACCATCATAAAAAGCTTTTTGATATTGCCAATCAGCTGCATGATATGATGAAAAGCGGTAAGGGCGCAGAAGTTATTGAAGTTACTTTGAGAGAGTTGGTCGATTATACAAAATACCATCTTTCTGAAGAAGAAAAAGCACTGGAACGAATAGGCTATTCTGGTATTGCTGCCCATAAAAAAGCCCATGCTATTTTCACCGATGAACTGAACAAGTCTGTGCAGGAAATTGAGAAAGGGCGGGCCCAATTTGTCGTGGTGAAAGTTTCTAAAACAGTTATTGATTGGCTGATTGATCATATCTTTGGTATTGACAAAAAATACACTGCCGAGATGAATGCTGCCGGAATAATGTGACCGACTGTTTGTTGGTTGTTGGCAAAAGAATTCAACGATGCAGGGTGATTGCACAGCCTGCGCTGGTAATTGCCCTGATTTTCGCTTAATAAGGCCAACTCAGACTTCTGTTCTGATATATATTATACCTTCTATGAGCAGCTGTTCCGCTTATTGATTCGTCTCATTCCAGGACTTTTTTCCTACACTGAGGCGGAGCTTCTCATTTACGACTTCTTACACCTATGCAAAGCGAAAACGTTCCCTTTTACAGGCGGCTCCGTTTCAGTATGATGCTTACGGTACTGGTGTTGGTTACTTTAATCAGCGGAACCAGTATCCTGATAAGCTATTATGTGACTGGCCAGAAAATAGAACGGGACGTTGCAACAGAATTTTTTAATACAGAAAGCGTTACCAGTACCTGTTTTGATCTGTTTAGCCGACAGTTGCTTTTTACTGCCAAGGGAATAGCTGATGAGCTTATTCTTCGTCAGATGCGGAAAAAAGATGGGCAACAGACTTTGATTGAGATTTTTCGATCTCTTAAAGGGGAAAAAACCGGTGATATTCATTTCTTGAGCAATGAAGTCGGGGGAATCATTCCCTATGATAAAAAAAAGATTGATGTTGCCACTTCCTTAACGCGTCATCAGGTTGTTCAGGAAAAGATAGCAACTGGCCAACCTTTTCGGACTGTAGTTAAGATTGGACGCAATTTAGGTATGGGGCAAAAGGAGCAGCAAGGAAAGCAATTTTTTTATATGATTGCAGCTGTCCCTGTGATGCTGCCCTATTCCTCACAAAGTTTTTTTGTCTTTAGCTGTCATTTGATGGACAGCACCTTTCTTTTGCGTTTTCCCATATACTCCCATATGGACATAACCCTTGTAAGTGACAATTTGATTGTTGCCACGACTCTTCCTCCTGATGAAATCCTCCAGGGAGGTGATAACTATCCTCTGTATAATTCATCTGTGCTCTTACCTGGTGCTATTGATCTCATACATGAAAGTTCTTTTTTTAAAGAGAAGATGTATGTGAAAATTAAATATATTCCAGGGCTAGAAAACAGTACGAGCAGTTTCCTGGTTCTTTCGCATCCTTCTAAGTTGATTCTTGCCACTAAAAGAGAGTTTGGTCAACATTTTATCATTATTCTTTTTGTTGGCCTTTGTTGTTCTATCATGTTGATTTTCTTCATTACTGGTTCGGTTCTTAATCCGATTCAGGAGCTGAAGCAGCTTGTGCATAAAATCAGTGAAGGAGATCTGGGCAATAGGATTGAGTCAAGTGTAACAAACGAGTTCACTCCGCTTATTAATCAATTCAATAATATGTTGAATTTGATTCAGCGGAAAGATGAGGAACTCTGGGATATCGTTGAGGTAAAGACTGCAGAGCTTCGACAGCGCAATGTTTTTATAGATAATTTGCTGAAATCATCTCAGGTCATGGGGATTGTGGCAACGGATATGAATTTGGTGGTGACTTATTTTAACCCGGTTGCAGAGAAGCTATTTGGTTTTAAGGCAGAGGAGGTTGTTGGAAAGAAAGTAACAGCCTTTCATCCTCAAATAAAAAATCGTGAAGAGAAATTCAATAGTTTGATTGATAATGCCCTGCGAAAGGGCTCGCATACCTTTACAGTTGGGACCTCTGATTTTCCCTATAACGTTGCTGGCGCAGCTGGTGAGGGAGAAGAGGGAGGAAAAGAGCCGGGCGAACAGCGCATCATTGAGGTCTACCTGTCACCTATTAAAGCAAAGAGTGAGCAGGGCCGGGAAGTTGCAAGTGGACTTATGCTGATGGCTCAGGATATCACTACTGCCAGGCGAATGGATGAGCGTCTTCACTCAGCCTTAGCAGAACTCAAGGTTATTCTGGATAACACCATGCTTGGCCTTATCCTGGTCCAGGATGAACGGATTGTCCGCGTCAATACCACCTTTGAAAGCATGTTTGGCTATTCTTTTGATGAGATAGTAGAAATGCCGTGGTCCCATTTTCGCTCTGCTATTTTTGCTGGTAAAGAGGCTGAATGCTGGGATGGAAGTGGCCGAATGTTCTCTATGGTGAAAAAAACAGAGCTTGGCGTGAAGGCCCAGCAACCTTTCTGGAGTAAGGTACGTCAGGTTTCTATTGGCAGTGACAGACAGAAGGAAACCAAAAGAGAGCTGTATCTTTTTGAAGATATGAGCAGTCAGAATGAGATGTTTGAAAAAATACAACGTCTCAGTCAGGCTGTGGAGCAGAGTTCCAATTCGGTTGTTATTACCAGTACGGACGGCATTATAGAGTATGTCAACAGAACCTTTGTCAGCACAACTGGTTATAATGCCCATGAGATAATCGGCCAAAGCCTGGAAATACTGGCTCCCAGCAAGGCAGAGGCTGATGTGTATAAAAAAATGTGGTCCACTGTTCGGACCGGGAATGAATGGACAGGAGAGCTGGTTAATAGCAAGAAAGACGGAACGTTTTATGAGGAGAATGTCGTTGCCTCACCGATTCGTAATGAAGAGAATGAAATAACGCATATTATTGTTACAAAAGAAAATATAACAGATTTGAAAAAGGCTCGGCAGCAGGCAGATAGTGCGAATAAGGCAAAGAGTGAATTTCTTGCCAATATGAGTCATGAAATTCGCACACCAATGAATTCCATGATAGGGATGACAGAGCTTTTGCTTGAGACAGAATTACGTTCTGAACAAAAGGGATATGTTGAGAATATCAACAGTTCTGCCAGTGTACTTTTGTCACTCATTAATGATATTCTTGACTTTTCAAAAATTGAGGCAGGTAAATTGGAACTTGATTATCGTCCTTTTAAACCTCGACAGCTGGCTGAAGAGGTTGTCCGAACTCTAAAAATACTCGCTGAGCAAAAAGGGATTGAGCTCCGCCTGAGTGTTGTGAATGATGATGACTGTCACCCAATGGGAGATTCTTTGCGGATCCGCCAGGTGTTGCTGAACCTCCTTGGTAATGCTATCAAGTTTACTCATCAGGGGTATGTGACACTTGAGGTTAATATTCGTTCTACCCATGCTAATTACTGTTCAGCAAGCTTTACAATCAGCGATACAGGTATTGGTATTTCACAAGATCAGCAGGAAAATATTTTTGCTAATTTTACCCAAGCAGACAGCTCGATAACCAGGGATTTTGGCGGAACCGGTCTTGGGCTTGCTATCAGTAATCGTTTGCTCCAGCTTATGGGCAGTGAGATTTACCTGAAAAGTACCTTAGGAGTTGGGAGTGTTTTCTCTTTTAATATCTTATTGGAAGAGGCAAAAGATCCCATGACCAGCACAGAGCAACAACAGGAGAGCTTGACCTCTTCCAAGCGATGTCTTGATATTCTTTTAGTTGAAGATAACCCGGCAAATCAACGTCTTGCTGTTATAATTCTTGAAAAACAGGGGCAAAAGGTGACAGTGGCTAATAATGGGCTTGAGGCCCTCTCTTATTTAAGCCGTCAGCATTTTGATTTAATTTTTATGGATATGCAGATGCCGATTATGGACGGGTTAACCGCTACCCGCTATATACGCCAGGTTGAGCAAGGTGTTGCCATTGATCTTCCAGAGCTTGATACAGTCTCGGATCAGCTCCATGATCGGCTCGTTAATGGGCATTTGTACATTGTTGCTGTGACAGCTAATGCTATGTATGAAGACCGTAAGCAATGTCTTGAAGCTGGGATGGATGAATATCTCAGTAAACCTTATAAAAAATATTCCTTATTAAAGATTTTGCATAATTTTGATGAGAAAAGTACCAGCCACGCACTTCCCCCTTCTTCTGAGCAACCAGAGAAAGAGGGTGATGTGGCGGTTTCATGGGATGAGGTGATGCAGCATCTTATGAAGCATTTTGAACTGGAGCAGGAAGATGCGCGAACAGTGCTGACAACGTATGCTGAGTCACTTGCTCAAGGACTTATTGACCTTCGTCAACATATGGACAATGGAGAGGGGGCAGAAGCAGGGCGCCAAGCTCATGCCATGAAAGGTGGCCTGCTCAATCTTGGGCTGAATCAGCATGCTGAAACTGCATTTGCTTTGGAAAAAGAGCTGCCGAACCAAATAGAGGAAAGGCATTTTTCTCTGCTGGAAAAACTTGCTGAGGCCCTGAAAGAACTTACAGTTTAGTTTCTTTGGGCGGAATTGCTGCGGAGCGTAGCGAATGAAGTATAGTAATATAGTGTTTCTATATATTATCATGGCGATAAGCTTGGTCGTTCTTGTGCTCTTTGGCGGCGGCCTTGTTTTTTACATGCATCAGCAGGAACTTGTCCGGGAAGATATCAAGACCTATCGCTACTCTCTGACTCAGGAGGCTGAGCGGATTCGGCAGACTTTTGACCAGATCGCTGGTGTTTCGCGGTTATTGTCAGACAACCCTGTTATTATTAGCATGATGAATAGTTATATACGTCATGTTGAACCAACAGAAGTGGCTCAAAAAATTGTAAAAAAAAATTTAGGAGCCGTTGCAGATGTTAACAATATCACGGCTGTTTTCTTGCTTGATCTTGAAGGAAAATGTGTCTATGGGACAGTGCCTGAAACAATAGGCAAGGACTATGGTTTTGCAGGTTTTTTTCATGATGCCATAGTTGATGGGTATGATCTCTATGCCTCAATGAACCTAGCTACCCGGCAGAATGAAGTGTATTATGCCCGGGCTATTAAAAACGGTAACCGCCCGCTTGGAATGATTGTTCTGAAGATTAGTCTGGATATTTTCCACCTTCGCTCCTTCAGCACAGCCTTTACTGCTACACCGCCTGAATCCGAAGAAATGCGTATTGGTTTATCGACAGATAATAATATTCTTTTTAATACAACAGCAAACCTTGTTTCTCTGCGGCCTTTGAATAGAGATCAGCAAGAATATCTACGGCACAGTAAGCAATTTCCACTGGATCAGATACAATCATTAGACATTATACCCTATGGCCTTGAACTCTTAGAGAAAATTGGTTTTTTGAGTACAAGGGATTCTGCTGGTGTTGACTATTATCTGTTTTTTCAGCCCCTGATTGGAGATGACCTTGCTTTGATTCATATTGTGCAAAAGGCCTGGTTTGAAGAAAATTATCGACCAGCTTCCCTGGGGTCATCCAGTTTTATCATGTTGCTTTGTTTGATGCTGCTGATCATGCTTGCCTTGCTCTATATGGCAAATGGACATCATCGTCAGGCACTATTGACAGCAGCGACACTGGAGCGCGAAGCAGAACAGCGGGTTCAGGATAAAGAAAAATATGAGGCAATTGTTAACCGGAATCCCCAGGGGTTTTGGTTGATTGATTTTGCATCAGGGATCATTATTGAGGTGAATCAGAGCCTTTGTCTTCTTTTGCAAAGGTCGGCAAAAGAGATTATTGGTCATAATATTCATGAATTTCTCGTAACAAAGGATCTGTATCCTGGGGAAGAAAAGAGGCAAAAAGGGCAAGGCAGTGAAAATTGTTTTGATCTTTCCCAGGAAGGGCTGTTACGCTTAGAAGATGGTGCGTTGCTCCATGTTCTGATCACCTCTTCGTGTATAACTCTGCCTGGTAGCAAGAAGAAAACCTGTTTTTCTTTTTTTACAGATATTTCTGAGCGAAAAAAGGAACAGGAGCAGCTTTTTCTTTTTTCTCAGGCTGTTGAGCAGAGTACCAGTGCCATTGTTATAACTGATAGTTCTGCAAATATTGTTTATACAAATTCTTTTTTTAGTGAATTAACAGGCTGTACCCGGGAAGAACTGTACGGCACAAATCCTGATATTCTGACGGCCGGAGAAAAGGATACTCCTGTCTGTAAAGAAATATGGCGTACCCTTAAAAATGGAGGAACCTGGAAAGGATTCCTGAGGAATACTAGGAGGAACGGAGAGAAATACTGGGAAGGCCAGACTGTTTGTCCTTTATATGATCGGTATACAAAGGAGATCAGTTATTACCTGGCCATAAAAAATGATATTACTGAGCGGCTTGACTTAGAGAAGAAATTCAGGGCCCAGTTGGCCAAGCTTGAACTGATTGTTGAGCATGCTGCTATAGGGATTGTTCGGATTATTGGGACGGATTTTGTTTGGGTCAGTGGGGTGGCTGCAAGGATGTTTGGCTATACTGATAAGGATGCCTTTATAGCAAGTTCATTCTCAGTGCTTTTTGATAATCAGGAAGTATTTGAACAGGCCTATGAGCGGGCCTTGTTGTCCTTTGAAGCGAATCGTGTCTTTCAAGAGGATCATCTGATGCGTCGCCGGGATGGGAGTGAGTTTTGGTGTTCATTAACCGCTAAAATCATTGATTGTACGGATCCCGAACAGGGTGCAATTTGGATCACCAAGGATATCAGCCGTCAAAAGGAAGAGGAGCAGCAGCTGCAATTAGCCCGGGACAGGGCAGAGCAGGCGAATCGGGCCAAAAGTGATTTTCTTGCTAATATCAGTCATGAAATTCGTACGCCTATGAATGCTATTATCGGCATGAGCAGGCTCGCATTAGACACCCCTCTTGATGAGGAGCAGCTACGTTATATTGGGACAGTGAACAAGGCAGCAGAATCTCTGCTTGGTTTATTGAACGATCTTCTTGATTTTGCAAGAATTGAAGAGGGAAAACTTCAATTGGAACCAACTGTTTTTTCCCTTGAAGAGAGTATTCAGGATGCTGTGCGGACGGTTGCGTTTCAGGCTGAGGAAAAAGGATTACACCTGCATTATAATATTGATCCCAAGGTGCCCTGTTCTTTGTATGGCGATGCAATGCGGTTACGCCAGATTTTTGTAAATCTTTTGAATAATAGTATAAAGTTCAGCAAGAAAGGGGAAATTTCCATTCAGGTTTTTCTACGGGAAAGTGATCATGAGGAAGTCCTGCTGGAGTTTCGGGTAAAGGATCACGGTATTGGTATTGCCCCGGAAAGACAGGGAGATATTTTTGAGCGCTTTGTTCAGGTTGACACCAGTACCAGCAGGGATTTTGAAGGAACTGGTCTGGGGCTGACAATATGTTATAGGCTGTGCAAAATGATGGGTGGAAATATTGGTGTTGACAGTATTCTTGGCCAGGGGAGTACCTTCACCTTTACAGCTCGTTTTAAGCAGATTGCTGACAAAGAATCGGCTCTTGTTGGTGTGACACCGGATAACAACGAAGCATTACAAGGCTTGCGTATTTTGGTGGTTGATGATAATGAATCAAATCGTTTTCTTGCTAAGGCGATGTTTCAGAAGGATAACCATCAGATTATTGAAGCGGAAAATGGCCTTGAAGCACTTCGCATCCTGCTTGATCATCATTTTGATGTTATTCTCATGGATGTGCAAATGCCGATCATGGACGGGTTAACGGTCACTAAGATTATACGGGCTTGTGAGCAGAAGAAATATCAGTCCGTAGAGAATCATACATTACCCACAGAGGTAACAGAAGAGTTTACAGAAGCATTACAGTATAGGCTGACAGGTGGTCATATGCCGGTTGTTGCCTTGACAGCACATGCTATGAAAGAGGATAAACAGCGATGTCTGGATGCCGGGATGGACGGGTATGCAGTCAAGCCCTTTAAAACAAAGGAAATCTACCAGGCTTTTCAGCAGACAGGTTGTGTTGACGGAGAAGTGAAGACCAGAATGAAAAAAAAACAACAGGACGATACTTCTATGCGAGAAGAAAAAAAAGAAAACGATAATGCCCTTCTTACAAATGTTGCTGAACATCTCAAAAACATATACAGTCTTGAGCCAGACCAAGTGGAACAGATGATACAGCTGTCCTCTTGTTCCATAGCCGAGACTCTTGAACAGGCATGGCAGGCAGTGACAGCGAATGATTATAAAGCATTGTCCGCAGCAGGGCATAAGGCCAAAGGCATCCTCCTTGGTGTGGGACTGAAAGATGAGGCTGAGCAGGCAAGAGAAATTGAGGTTGCGAGTAAAGAAGAACAGGAGGCCGATTATAGTGCTCTGTTGGGGCAACTGGAGGATAATCTTCGTGCCTTATTACAGCTGACTTCCGGGGAAAGCAGGAGCTGATCGCGCATGAAAGTAATTTTTTGCGAAGAATGTGGCGGAAAGAATATTGTTGCAGATGAGCAGCTGGAGCGTATTGATAATACACCGCTTGGGTGCCAGATTTGCGGGAATATTATCTCGCAGGAAACGATAATTCCCCACCTCCGTTCATCAGAGCCTATTAATACCCTGCATTATCATCTTCTGCTGATTGATGATGATTTTGCCCATCTCCAGTTGATGAAGACAACGTTGGAGAAAGAATATACGGTTTCAATCGCTTCAACCGGAGTACATGGACTTGAGCTGGCAGCAGAACGGAAACCGGATCTTATCCTTCTGGATCTGAGCATGCCTGGCATGGATGGATATGAGGTCTGTAAGCGTTTGAAAGAAAACCCTGTTACCCGGAAAATTACCGTTATTTTTGTCAGTGCTCGTGACGACAAGGATGACGAATATAAAGGGTTTACCCTGGGAGCTGTTGATTATATCAACAAACCGATAAATCTTCAAATTCTGAATGCAAGAATCACAGTCCAACTTCGCCTGAAGCAACTTGTTGATCAGCAGAAAAAACAATCTGATAGCCTTATTAACTCACTGCATCAGGATAATATTGAGATTGAGCAGCAACTTGAGCGTTTGCAGCAGGAGAAAAATAATCAACTGGCCTTACTTGATCTTGTTCAGGACAGGTTGATTATAGAAAATACAGAAGGACGAATACTCTGGGTCAATAAGGCGACCCGTGATTTTTGCAACATGCGGCTTTCTGAGCTTGTTGGTTCCCTGCGCCATGAAGTACTTCAGGATCCCAGCTTTTATTGTGCAGAATGCTCTTCTCTGGGAGAAAGAGCGATGTCTGAAGAGCAGCAAGAAAATAATCAGGTACAAACTTTGCATATACCATTTTTTGATGAGAACGAAGAGATGCAAGGTGTTGCTCATGTTATTCAGGAGCAGGGAGGTGGGCAGGTCAATGACAGTGAACAAATTTGTCAAGCTGCAGAATCAGCTGTGAACGACTTTATTGATAAAAATCGGAAAGCGATACGGGATAACCTGGCAACCATACTCTTTGGGATTGACGCGATAGGTAGTTTGCTCAGACAAAACAAAGATCTTGAAACAGTCAGTCGTCCTGTTACCAAGGCAGCTGAAGAATTAGATCGTATTGTATGTACCTTGCTGGATTTTCAGCAAGCTGATAAAAAATCGTGAGCAGCTTTCTTTTTAACCCTTTGGGCAGCATTGAAAATGAAAAATGTCTTAATTGTTGATGACGATCTTGGTTTTCAGAGATTACTGGGGATCAGTCTTAAAAAATATAAAAAAGATTTTGAAGTTATTCTTTCCAATAACGGCGAGGAGGCAATCGGTATTCTTAATCGAAAACCGATTGATCTCATTGTTACGGATTTGCAGATGCCAAAGATTGATGGCCTCACGTTACTGGCATATATTAATGATGCTTTTCCCAAAATGCCTTGTGTAATCATGACGGCCCATTCAACCCCGGAAATAGAGAAACAATTTGCTCAAACCGGGCAACGCTTGCTGAAAAAACCTTTTACTATTAATAAACTGGTTGAGGCGGTACAGGAGGCTTTGGTTCCGCAGTCCCCTGGCGGGATGCTGCAAGGCATTTCTGTTGCCAATTTCCTGCAGATGATAGCGTTGGAACAGAAGACCTGTTTGTTGGAGATTAGGTCCACAAGTAATGAGAAAGGCTTTTTTTATATAGAGAACGGAGAAGTCTTTGATGCGGCCTTTAAGGGATTAAATGGAGAAGAGGCTGCTTATTCCTTGATTGGTCTTGAGGGAGCAAGTATAAGTTTTACAGATATACCTAGTTCACATAAGGTAAAAAAGCGCATCAACTCAAGCCTCATGGGCCTTATTATGGAGGCTATGACCCGTAAAGACGAAACTGTTGGTAATGCCTGACTCGGAAAAAAAACCATATTTCTGCGATGATAAAACGTCTCCGTATATCCTGATTGTTGATGATAGTCGAAGTGACGTCTGCCTGCTGGAGTCTATCCTCCGATCACATGGGTTTGTCTCCCAGGCTCTTTTTGATCCAACAACAGTTCTAGCTCATTGCCGTACGGCCCCACCTGAAGTAGTTTTGCTCGACATCAGTATGCCTGAATTGAACGGTTTTCAGGTATGCGCCCAACTGAAAAACGACCCTGTACTTTGTAACATCCCTATCCTTTTTTTGACGGCCATGAGTGATGTGGCCGACAAGATTCGTGGTTTTCAAGCCGGAGGCTCTGATTTTCTGGTGAAACCCTATGAGCCTTCTGAGTTGATAGCCCGGGTTTCAACGCAGATCAGTTTACGGAGGGCTCAGCATGAACTTGCTTGCCGAAATCAGGAACTCAAAGAAGAAATTCGCGATAAAGAAAGAGCACATGCTGCCTTACTGGACAGCGAGTCCCGCAATGAGGCAGTTCTCAATAATGCAGCTGTATGTATAGGTCTTCTCTCTCTTGATGGAACCTATGAAATGGTGAATGGTCTGTATGCTGAGGTTTTTGGTTATTCTCGGGAAGAGTTTCAGGATATGCGGCTTCAGGATATTATCCATCCTGATTTTATTGATGAAACAGAGGAGGTCATGGAGTATATCCGTTATGGACAGCAAGAGCAGCATTATGCAGATAAGAAATTTGTTCATCAGGACGGCTCTGTCTTTCCAGGAGGGCACTGGATCAGTCCACGAAGGACAGGAGATGGTATCTGTAATGGTTTTGTCTGTATCATCAGTGATCTGACAGAACAGAAAAAAGCTGAAGACGAGCTACGACTTGCCCATACGGTCTTTGAAACCAGCTCAGAAGGGATGCTGGTTACAGATGCGGATAATCGCATTATTATGGTGAATCCGGCCTTTACAGCAATAACCGGGTATCATCGGGAACAGGCCCTGGGGAGAGATCCTTCTTTTTTAAAGTCTGATCGGCAGGATAACGAGTTTTATGAGGATATGTGGCGGATTCTGCTGCGGAATAATAGTTGGCAGGGGGAGATCTGGAATCGTCGTCGTAATGGAGAAGAGTATCCGCAATGGCTATCTATTGCAGTTATCCGTAAGTCCAATACGAATATTTCCCATTATGTTGCCTTATTTTCTGATATCAGTGAACGGAAGCAGGCTGAGGAGATTCTTCGTTATCAGGCAATGCATGACCCGCTGACCCGACTGCCGAATCGTGTTATGTTTGATGAACGTCTGCGCAGCTCACTCTCCCGGGCCAAACGTCTCAACAGTCGGGTAGCTTTGCTTTATCTGGATCTGGATAATTTTAAGATAATTAATGATAACCTGGGCCATCTTGTTGGTGACCGGGTTTTGCAGGTGGTTGCTGATCGGCTGCGGGATTGTTTGCGTCTGGAAGACTTTGTTGCCCGTATTGGCGGAGATGAGTTTTCCGCCATTATTGATGATGTTCATTCCATAGACGATGCTGTTGCCACAGCAGAGCGCATCGTAACCTCTTTGGCTGATGTTGATTGTTCTGCTGAAGGTGAACATATTCAGACCAGTATTGGCATTGCCTTATATCCAGATCACGGTACAAAACCAGAAAGTCTGTTACAGCATGCTGATAAGGCCATGTATACTGCAAAGCATTTTGGCAAAGGGCGGAGTTTTCTTGCTGGAACGTCCTCAGATGAGAATGACCGCAGAGAGCAGAAGAAAACGTGACAGATAGCTACTGAATGAGGAGGAGAACATGGCTACACCGGAAGGGAAGCATAATTGCTTTTTATTGAATTTCTTTAAAGGGGCTACGGAGACATCTTCAGAGCAACCGACACCAAATGAACCTGAACCCTTAGAGGCAACTGAGACAACTGATTCTGCTCAAGGATCGGAGCCGGAGGACAGCAGCAGTGATACCTTAGATGATGTTGATAACGTAGGTAATGCTGGTGACGGAGACCAGGTAATATCAGAAAAGTCGGAAAAACCGGAAAATCTGCCAGAGGAGTTATTGGCAGATCCTGTTGCCTTTATGGAAAAACTGCCTGTAAAGTATGATGAACAAGGCCAGGTGCTCAACGCAGTTCAATCATTATTTGATGATGAAGCTATTCAGGAGATGACCTTTGTTGATGCCCGTGATGCACATCGGAAAGAACTCACTGAGCTGGATGTAATCGCAGCTGGCAGGGCCGCGTTTGCAGAAAACGATCAGGCAGACCGTTTTACTGATACTTTTTCCTATTCTGGTTTACAGGGGATGGAAGAGAATAACTTGACCAGTGCCCGTTTGGCTGAACAACCCTGGTCTGATGATTATTGGGCCATGTATCTGGGAATGCTGGGCCATCGTTATGCTGATGCTGGTTTTCCTAAGTCATTGGATTGGAAGGTCAATTTTGAGTATATTCAAGGCAGGCCTGCTTTGCAGATTGTGGAGAGCAATGATAGCGATGCTGTGAATCGACTCTCTCCTTCGGAAAAATACGATATTTTGGTTGGGGATAAAAAGATGACCCTGACCAACAAGATGTGGGAGGAAGGAAAGGCACGCTATATCCGCACTGGACAGGTAGAGCCGTGGATGGGGCTTTGTCACGGCTGGGCTCCGGCTGCTTATATGCTTCCCCGACCTACTCATTCGGTAACAGTGCTTGCCGCAGATGGCAAGACATTTATTACCTTTTATCCGTCCGATATTAAGGCCCTGGCAACCTTGCTCTGGGCACAGGTAAAATATAGCTCCCGTTTTATCGGTGGGCGTTGTAATGAAAAGAAGCCAGCAGTTGATCCACAGACCGGACGGATTCTGCCGCAGAAATGTTTTGATACCAATCCTGGAACTTGGCATCTTGCCGTGGTCAACCAGATCGGTGTTTCAGGCCGCAGTATGGTCCTTGATGTCACCTATGATTATGAAGTCTGGAATCAGCCCATTGTTGCCTATAAGTACAGGCTGTTTAACCCGAAAAAGAGAGGTTATGCCCGTTCCTTGGCTGAGGCATCTGTGCTGAAAGCAAGTTTTGATACGGACAGATTCAAAAAGTATCGGGATAGAGAGACTGATACCATTGTTGGTGTTGCCATGGATCTTTCGTATCTTGTTGAGACCAACCCAGAGCAATATTCTCCAGACAGCTCACAGTACGACAGGGTGCAGACAGTTCGTTATTATTATGATTTGGAGCTTGATGGCCTTGGTAATATTATTGGTGGCGAGTGGTATCAGAATGCCCATCCTGATTTTCTCTGGACTCCTGAAAAAGGCATCAGGGCAGTTACTTACTGGGAGGAACGCTATGGACTTTCAGGAACCTGGAAAACTGAGGAACCGCTTCCTGCGAAATGGCAAGAGGTTGCAGCAACGACATCAGGGTATCAGAAGGCCCCCTTGGCTGCCATTGTGGAGCAGTTGATCAGTTTTGCCAATACCTGATTGATTGAATTTTTGTAGGGGTAAACCTGTGTGTTTACCCTTGTTGCCGCCCGGAAAATAAAGGGCAGACATGTAGGTCTGCCCCTACAATAGAAAATATTCGAATATCATGTATATTCAGCAACATGTTGTGGCAATAATCGCGTTATGTGCTTTCATCATAAGCGGTTGAAAAAGATGAAAAATAAACACCATGCGATCGTTATCGGGCTGAACAGCTATCCGGTGAGCGGCCTGTCTCCATTAAAAGGCCCGGTTAATGATGCTGAGGATTTTTCAGCTTGGCTGCGTGACCCTCAAGGTGGTAATCTCCCGGAAGAGCACATCCAGTGTATCTTATCATCGGATTTTGCCAAGGATGCGTCTTTGCCCTTTCCCAACCAGATTGAAGTCTTGTTTGAGCCTTTTATCACCAAGGGTGTGCAGGGGAGATGCGGTGAACGGCTTTATGTTTTTGTTGCTGGTCATGGCTTTGGGGATCCCGGTGATATGGGGACAACAGCTCTCTATGCTGCCAATGCCCGAAAGATGTTTCCCTGGCATGTAGCGATTACAGATTATGTGGATTGGTTGCAGCGTCATGCGGTTTTTGATGAGATTGTGTTGTTGATGGACTGTTGCCGCACCATAAATGTATATCATGAGGTGAAAGAACCCCAATATCCCACAAGTAAGGGGCGGATTGGTGCAGATAAGGTGCGTTTTTTTTACGCCTTTGCAGTGGGTAGAGGACGAATCGCCCGGGAAAGGCGTTTTGAAGATGGCAGGGATTCGGGTATTTTTACCCGAGCAATTCTCCATGCCTTAGAGACAGCCTCTCCAAAGGATGGAAAAATTACCGGGCAGCAGCTCAAGAACCAAATTCACAATAGTATTGGCAAGTTTGCCGGGGATATTCAGATAGAGCCGCCTGTGATCAGGTTGGATTCCTCTCAGGATATAACCTTTCTGCATCGAAAATCGGCCCGGACCGTTCCAGTCCAGGTGCGGTTGGAACCTTATAATGGTGATGAAACCTTGCTTCTTTCTGATGGTAATTTTCAACAAATCCGGGAAGATCAGGCAAAGGGAGCAAAGGGGGCCATGCGTACTCTGGAGCTGGAGCCTGGACTTTATAAGATTGCTGTAAAAAATACAGATCGTCAGCAAATATTTGAGGTGCCCAACCATGCAGAAATCATTGTCTGATAAGCAGGTCAGACTCAGCGTTCGATCTCATGAGCGTTTGAGCGAGATTTTTTTGGTGAACAGCCGATTCGAGAAGATAGCTGCTGCTGTGGGATACCTTGAGACCTCTGTTCATCCAGGTCTTTATAAGGCTCGATTCCGCATCGGACAAACGCAGGTTGATCAACTGATTGAGGTGCATCCGGGAGCAGAGGTGCTGGAGATTGACGGTATCCCGGTGGATTTCAGTTCGCCTGTCCCCCTTGTTGGAATCAACACTGGGCAGGAAAAGCAAGAACTGTATCGAAACGCTGCTGAAACAATTTCACGATCAGATCCTGAGAAAAAAGGGGAGGGGGCGTGGCTTTTTCTTTGTATACGGGAAATCGCCGAGTTTGAGGCTGAGGCTGCTCCCTGGACCGGAGTGACCCTGCATGACCTTGAAGGTTCGCTGATTGCGGAACCTGGCCTGGGTATCTGTGATCAGGAAAACGGATATTTCGCCCTCCATCTTGAGGTGAATCCAGGAACCTACCGCCTGCGGGTAGAAGAGGAACCCGGAGAATTTTACGAGATTTTTGTACGAACGGTCGCAGGCTGGCAGACCCAGGTCTTTGCTGTGTCAGAGGCGGCCTGGCTTCCTGATGTTGCGGACGACCATCGGGCTGCTCTGCCCTCTGTTGCTGTGCTGATGGTGGAAGCAGGGCAGGGCTTTGATGGGGAAAATGAGACAAGTCGTCAGGTCGAGTTGCTTCGGCTCGGTCTGCTGCACGGGCGTCAGGTGGTTACAGAGACAGTTGTGTCTGATTTGCTCAAACAAGAGCACCTTAATCCTATGCAGGTTATTCTGGTTGCGCATTCGCTGTCAGGGCAAGGGAAACTTAACGTTGTTCTGCTCACCGCCTTATTGAAAAAACTCCCTGCTGAATGTGTTGAGCATCCCGATATTCAGGCCCTTATGCTCAATAAACTCACGGATGAGCGGCCGGCTTTTCCGGCTCCGCCCATGCTTCGCACCAGTTGGGATCGCATTGTGAAAGCGGTTGAACAAAGAAAGGCGATTGTACCTCCTGGTTCCTTGGCTGCGCAACTTGCTGACGGGGTGATTAAGACCTCGCTTTGGCTTGTTCATCGACCGGACAGGCTGGAGGTGGAAAAAGAGATGTAGATCGGTTTGTAAGATGTTTTGTTATGCGGTGAAGACGGCTTGATGCGTTTTTTCAGGCAGAAGTACGGGACTATCCAGAGGAAAAATATTCATACAATGAGGAGGAGTTATGTCTGGGGAACAGGAAAAAGAGATGAATACCAGTGTACAGGAATTTCATGAGAACCCTGTGGAGTTCATGGAGCGTATCCCTCCGAAATATGATGGGGAAAAACCGGATTCCTCAGATGCGACGAGTCTCTTTGATCAGGCAGATATTGAGCAGAGTACCCATGTGGAGGCCCGTGATGACCTGCGTCAACAGGTTACCGAGAAAGATGAAATCGCGGTGGGCAGGGCTGCTTTTGCTGATAATGATGAGGCAGATGGCTTTGTTGATGAATTTCGTTTTTCCGGCTTACAAGGCATGGAAGACAACGGACTCATGCGGGCTGAGTTGCCCGAGTCTCCCTGGTCTGATGATTACTGGGCATTCTATCTTGGTTCTCTGGGTAAGCGGTATGCAGACCCTAACTTTCCAGGTTCAATGGATTGGAAAGAAAACTATGATTATATCCAGAATAATCCTGCTGCTGAAATTGTCGCGCAAGGAAACGCAGACGCGATCAATCGCCTTTCACCGGCGGAAAAATACGATATCCTGGTTGGAGATACAGAGTATTCTCTGACCCGCAAGATGTGGGATCAGGGAAGGAAGTATTATGTCCGGGATGGACAGGTTGAGGCCTGGATGGGACTTTGTCACGGTTGGGCCCCAGCTGCGTATATGTTACCTCGGCCCACAGGAACCGCAACGGTGCTGGCAGCTGATGGGCAAACGTATCTGACCTTTTACCCTGCTGATGTGAAGGCATTAGCCACCTTACTCTGGGCAAAGGTGAAATATCATTCCCGTTTTATCGGTGGCCGTTGCAATGATAAAGACCCGGCCAAGGATTCACAGACAGGTAGAATTCTCTCCCAGATTTGCTTTGACACAAATCCTGGCACCTGGCATTTGGCAATGGTGAACCAGATCGGAGTTTCTCAGCGTAGCATGATCATGGATGCTACCTATGATTATCAGGTATGGAATCAACCGATCCTATCCTATAGTTATCGCTATTTTAATCCAAAGACCATGTACTATGCCAGCTCAGTGGATGGGGCAGGGGTTGCGGTTAGTGATTTCTCCAATGATAAGTTTGCCCGGTTTCGCAGTAATGAGACAGACAGCATTGTCGGGATTGAGATGAAGGTATCCTATCTTGTTGAGACAGCCCCAACTCATTCAGAAAAGGACGGTGCTACAAATGATCATGTGAAGAGCGTTGTGTATCTATACGATCTTGAGCTTGATTTTGCAGGTAATATTATTGGTGGGGAATGGTATCAGAATGCCCATCCTGATTTTCTCTGGACCCCGCTTCAGGGAGAGCGAATTGTGACAGCAGCAGAACACCATATTTCGTTGAACGAGCAATGGCAGAGCGGCCAGCCGATAGCCCAACAATGGCGGCAGAGTGCCTCAATGGCTGCGGAATATGAGCAGGCTCCTTTGGCAGCAATTGTAGAACAGCTGATTGCCTTTGCCAATAGCTAAAGAGCGGATAATTCCATCCCTTCCCTTGGGCGGGGTGCTTCATATAACTTCCATCTTGCCCCTCTTTTTTTGGGGGGAAGGATAACAAAAGATCTGTCTTTGTGAATAACCTTGTTTATAAAACATCGCTTGCAGTTGTCCCCCGGCTTTATGTTACCTTGACCCGTCTCTGGTTTGGCACCTGCCCGGTTCAGATTCGGGGAAAGGAAAACCTGGACAAGGTGATGGATCAAGGGGCTGCGGTGGTGCCATTTTGGCATTACTCTGTCTTTTATATGCTTTACCATCTTCGCCAATATCCAGGCGTGGCTATGGTGAGCGCAAGCAAGGATGGCGAGTATATTGCACGGGTGGCAGAACTTCTCGGTTTTGAGACGGTACGTGGTTCTGCCAATCGTTTTGGAGTCAGGGCATTAAAGGGCATGGTGAACCATGTGAAACAGGGCAAGAATGCAGGGATCGTGGCTGATGGTTCCCAAGGCCCTGCTCTGAAAATGCAGCCTGGTGCTATCATGCTGGCGGCAAAGTCGGGTTCGCCGATTATGCCCATTGTGTGGGCGACAAAACGCTATAAGGTTTTTAATTCCTGGGATCATTCGGTTGTCCCTATGCCGTTGAGTCCCATTATTTTGCAGTACGGTGATCTGATCTACGTGGAGCCCAAGTTGACCTCACAGCGGGTGGAGGAATACCGGCAACAGGTGGAAACCGCCATGATACATATGTATCAGCAGTTGTGGCAAGATGTTGGCAAGCAGGGCCATGTGTAATGTTTGTTAATATATTTGGTAACATGCTTGGTAAGGTAGAGTGATGAGGTTGGGCATGATTTTTTAAGTGCTGTCCCTTATTGGACAAGTTATCGAAAAAGTTATTTTTCAGCTCAGGCATCTGAAAATTCTTCTAACCAAAGCTGAATATTATAACATTCTGGCAGACTGGCGGAACGTACGAGGCATGTGACATCCACCTCCTGGCCGTCCTGACCAAGAGGTGTGGAGGCATGTACGATAAAGGTGGAGGCATGGGTGTATTCATTATCAGCTGGAACTGTTACAAAGTTACGGAAAAAGCCTTGTTTTTCATTCAGTTTGATGTGGGTGACGTCTATTACAGATCCTTTGATTCTGGTCTTCAGGTGGCAAGCTGAAGGGAGTGGTTGGGTTGCTGTCATTTTTTTCTCCTCGCATTCTTTTTATTAGTAGAAAAACGGATTGACGATAAATAATATTTAAAAAATAATATTGTATTTTCTATATTCCAGAAAGGGAATCATGTCAACAAGAAAAAATATAAAAAAATATAAAAATAATTTCACGGCAGCATGGGAACGTATAAAAGAAGAGACAAATATATCTAATTTTAATGGGTTGAGTGAGATAGTCGGTAAAACGCAACCAAGTATATCCGCACGAAAAAAAGCAGGGGATTTTCCTATTGAATGGGCCTATCTGGTTGCTAAGGAATATAACCTTTCCACTGAGTGGATTCTTACAGGAAAGGGATTGAAATGTCTATCAACGGAGGGAAAAAAGACAGGAAGTTATCAACGGCCTGTTGTTGCGGAAAAACAGCAGAATGAGGTTGCAGAATCAACAGAAAAATACGAGGAAATACTCCCATGTGGGGAAGAGAGAGAGCGTTTTTTAGAACTTTTAAAATCATGGTTGCTCGAACTGGAAGAGACTGATCCTAAAAGAATTTATTGGTTTGAATGTGCTTTTGAAGATAGGTTTCCTGAATTTAAAGCGTGGAAAAAGATAAATAAAGATTGAAAAAGTTATATAAAGGTTGTGGTATAAGATTCGTTATAATGCTCTGTGGTGTGATTATTTATTCCAATGCGTTCCATAAAAGGTTTTTCTTGTGCGAATATTGATTTACGGCGGCGGAGCAGTCGGATTAGGGCTTGCCAGTTGCCTGCTCAAGGCAGGGGAGCAGGTTGATATTCTTACCCGACAGGGTACGCAGCGCAAGCTGCAACAGAACGGTTTAATCCGGATCGGCATTTTTGGTGAGCATCATGCTGGCCCGGGGGAGTTTGGTTGTTTTGTCCGAACCGATGATTTGCCTGATACGCCGTACGATCTCATTCTCGTCTGTACCAAATCCTTTGATTCGTCCACAGTGGCCCAGGAACTTGCAGGGCACCCAGCCTTGCTGCATGAGCAGAGTGGTATTATCCTGGTGCAGAACGGTTGGGGCAATGCTGAGATCTTTGCCGGGCATTTTCCGGCAGCTCGCATTTTCAATGCACGGGTGATCACGGGTTTTTGCAGACCTGAAAGCAATCAGGTGGATATTACCGTCCATGTCCAACCCATCCATATTGGCAGCCTGTTTGGCGGCGATTTGTCCGGGATAGAAGGTGTTTGCCGTAAAATTGATCAAGGCGGTATTCCCTGTGAGTCTGACCCGGATATTGACCGTGATCTCTGGGCCAAGATGCTGTTCAACTGTGCCCTGAATCCTCTGGGCGCAATTTTTAATGTACCCTATGGTGCCTTGGCAGAGCAGGAAAACTCCCGTCAGATTATGGATGAGGTCATTCGCGAGATTTTTTCGGTGATGGAGACGGCTGGCTATCGCACGCATTGGCGGAGTGCTGCCGAGTACCTTGAAGCCTTTTACGGCACCATCGTTCCGCTGGCGGCCAAGCATCGCTCGTCTACTTTGCAGGATATTCAAGCTGGCAAGAAAACCGAGATTGATGCCCTGAGCGGGGCGGTGATTCGCCTGGGAAAGGAATACGGGATTGCGGTGCCCTGCAATACGATGTTGTATAATATGATTCGGTTTATGGAGCGCAGAGGTGACTGACACCTATCGGTTGGTGTATTCTGTTGATCCAGACCAACATGTCATGCATATCCTTCGGATGTGGTCACATTATGAATAGCGCATCATTGGGGCAAAAGGGGATGATAGGATGCGGCTTCTGCATCAGAGCAGATGGTGCGCAGGGTGAACCCTGCATGGCTACAGCTCCCGATGTGAGGTGGCACAGTCTAATGGCACGACCTTAAGTGGTTGACCACAGGATTACGCCGTTTGTCTTCTTGGTACTGTCAAACGAGGGTAGGCCTTTGGACGACGCTTCACAGCCCGCGGTTCACTGCGACCTGGTCTATTTCCT
>NZ_JALAAI010000013.1:0-48603 GCF_052785085.1 Candidatus Electrothrix sp. | reverse complement strand
TTTATTGTGCATAACACCTGAAATGAGTAAAAGGTTTAACATTATTAACTTTTCCTTATTATACAGGCTTTTTATTGTTTAAGCAATTGTTTTTGTGTAGTATTGAGATGTTCTTTTCAACACCCTTATCTTGTAAGTACTCTTATTGTGTGTCCTAAGGTGACTAAAACAGCTATATATAAAAATGCCGCGATAGAAGATAAAGTCTGATCATGAAGGTAAAGAAAAAAACCAGGTTGCGTATATGCAATCTCAAAAGCTAAAATACATGCACTAAATATCCATAAAAGAGACTGAAGAACCTTTTTTAATTTTCCAATTATAGTATTATTTTTTTCACTATCATGTCCTCCTTCTCTCTGGTATATTTTTGCACTTTCAAGTACATCCTTATACTCCTCACTATATGGTGGTCTCCCAAGTGCTGAGCGCCATTTCTCAAACTCCTCTTTGCTTCTATGAGATTCTATTCTCATAAAATTATATCCTGAATTTTTATCTCCAATATCTTCTTTTAATTTTTTAATTTTAAATTCTAATTTATCTTTCTCCTTATTTTTTTTAAACTTCTCTTTATTTTTTAACCGAAGAATTATTTTATCTCGCCTTTCTATTTTTCTATTTTTTCTATTTTTTAAATATTCAATATTACTATCCAGCTCTAATTTTTTTGCTAGATATCCTCTTTGTAAATAAAGAATATATTTTTTAACCGGATTACTTGAAGCCTTTATTAAGATAGCATCAGCAACAACATTCAAAAAAAAATTCATTTTATATATCCCTACATTAAGTAATTCAAATTGAATTTACGTTTCGTATTCTGTATACAATCCCCAAAAACGCCTGCTCATCCACAATCTTAACCCCCATCTCCTGCGCCTTTTTCAGCTTACTCCCGGCCTTTTCCCCGTCCACAAGATAGGTGAAAAAAAACTATTCATTCTCCGGCAAGTCTCAAAGCCTCGTGTTTGAGTGCCTCACTGATGTAGAAGTTATGCTTTTCCAATTGCTCAATCAGAGGTTTTACAGCCGTGATATTCCCATGACGTTTGGCCTTCATCAGAATCCCGACCGTCCCGATCATAGTCACGCCTAAGCGTGCTGCAATCTTTCTGGCGTGCCGGTCATCCAGAACCTCTTTCTCCTGTTTCAGGGTGATTTCTGCCGCTTCGGGAAGGATTTCTTCCGTTGCAGCAAGGGATTTTCCTTTTGCAGAGGGTGTTTTTCTTGTGCGGTGCGGGGAAGAGATTCGGAGTTGCGGCACACAGAACAATATTAACCGTGCAATGATTCTTGTATAGAACGACAAATATTTGAGATGTCATTTTCTAATTTTGAAAGATTTAATTTTGAAACCCATTGAGGTATTTCTTTCCTTGAGGGTACTAATATATCTTTTAGAGTCCTGTTTGCTTGGCGACCATAATTGAATCTATATTTATTTGCCCTGAGACAAATGCAATAATATATTTTTTCCTGATCTGTAAAATCAAATTTCGGTCTTAAATAATATAGATCCCGCCCGCTATAAAACTCTTCCGGCTGTAAAAAACTTTCCATTACCGAACCGCCGCCAGCAACAGTGATCATTCCGGCAGGTATTGGTTCTACCCCATCAATCCGTTTTACTTTAGCTGATACGCCATTATTTTTTGCGGTTCGCGAAACGAAATTAACTCCATTATAATCTAACTCGAGTTTATTCAGTTCAAGATTGACACCGTAAATTACATCAAAAATTGTACTAACAGCAATCATTTGACAATATCCTCCTGAGCCTCGTTAAACAATTTAAAAATCAGAAATTTTTTAACTGCATTTTCATAGTCCGATTGAGTGATCAGTGAATAATCTGTTTCCATGTAGGCTTCAGCACACCACTCTAGCTGATGATCAACTTTGAACTTCATACTTTCCCCAGGTATATCGTCCCTATTTCTATACGCTTCTACCCAGTCGTCTCGTATTTTCGACCATACTCCTTTTTCATCAATTCTTCCCTTATGTTTTGTTTTCACAAAACCATCATTCTTCCAATAACCGAACCAAGTCTTTCTGTCAGTTTTCGTGTGCGGCATGTGCGCCTTGAATACCATAATGCAAGTGACGACACCCACAGGATAAAATAAGTCGTCGGGCATCGACATGACTGCATCAAGTGTATGATGTTTTAAAATTTCTTCTCTGAGAGGATGCGGCGAAACAGCGCAAGACATAGGTACGATAGCAACACCCGTTGCTCCTTCCTGCAGGTAATCCAGCATATGCTTTACAAAAACTAATTCGTGTAGGTTTTCATCGCTTTGTGCATATGGTGGATTTAACATACCTATGTCGCATTTATGCTTTTTAATTGAAGTTGTTATCGCATCACCGAAGCAGCTTCCCTGATGCAGATTCGCTTTCCCATCTCCGCGCAGTATCATGTTGCTTGCGCCAAGGGCATACATATTCGGCTGCTGTTCAACTCCAATTAATCCTTCCTGCTTGATTTTTTCTTTTTCTTCTTTTGTAACCGCCTGTTTAAACATTTGATGCATAGCAGAAATCAGAAAACCTCCTGTACCTGCACATATATCTAAAACCTTGCTGTTTTTCTGAACATTTACTAAGAAAGAAAATAATTCGGTAATATGTTTTGGTGTTAAAACAATTCCTAATGCTTTTTTGTCACCACCTGTATATTTAAGGAATTCACCGTAAAATTGGCCGACAATATCAAAGTCATGATAAACGCTGATAAACGGCCAAACTTTATCATTTAACATTTTTACCAGTTCAAACAATACTCCTTTAGGATATTTTTTTTGTGATTTCCCTAGTTCCGGATGCACAGCTATAGAGGAGTATGGCTGAGTCATGCTGTATTCTTTTGAGTGCGGAATATCAGCTTTTTTCATTTCCTCTTTGATAACTCGCATCCATTCTTTCTGTAGATCTTCCGGACAATAAGCATCAAAACTTTTGGCAAACGCTTTGTTGCGTAATGCTATTAATGTTCCGCTGACGAGAAGCGGCTTCTCGCCTTCAGTCAGTTTCGCATGGTCGCGCATAAAATCATGAAGTTCTCTTGAAAGTGCCATGAGATCATCTTCACGTTTTTGTGCAACTTCCGGATCAAAAGTTCCATGTTCAATGTAATCCTCCAGCGAAACAACAGTATTAACCAACTTCCCGGACTTATTTTTCAACTCTCTTGGTTGTGCCGCGCATTTCGGATGAAGAAAGTTGTTAATCTTTAGCGATGACTCGGACTGACCGCTTACAGCTACCGCAATGACGTTATATGATTTGGCAAGTTTCCGGGCATAATGCAGAACACCGTCAACAGCATAATCTTTAGGTTTGTCTCTATTCGTTGACTCGTGTTTTTTCGTACTCGCTTTACATTCAAAAATTATTAAAAAATCAGGGGTGCTTGGTGTACTGATAATAAATTCCGGGGATCCAACACCTCCTTTCCCGGTTTTGCTAGCACCTTTGAGCAATTTTTTTATTTCTTCAATACGGCTTTTCTGCTCTTCAATAATTACATCCTTATTGTCGTAATAATTAAGATTTCTCAAAATATCACGAGCAAGATTTTCGGTTATTTTTTCGTTCACCATTGTTTTTTCAGTTAACTGGTTAATAAGATTTAAAATCTTCTTCTAAGTAACTTGTTTTTAGATTTGGTGCCGGGCGCAGGCCGGGTGGAACGCTCTCCATGCTGTTGACTGTAACATACTGATATTGGATACTGCTACCAGTATCTACTCCCTCTCAACAATCTCCAAAAACTCCTGCTCATCCACAACCGTCACCCCCATCTCCTGCGCCTTTTTCAGCTTACTCCCGGCCTTTTCCCCGGCCACAAGATGAGTAACCTTTTTACTCAGCCCGGAAACCACCCTGCCGCCCCGATCCTTGACCAGCTGCTTGGCCTCGTTTCGCGACATTTGCGTCAACGTACCGGTAAAGAGAAAGATAGCCCCTTCCAGCGGGTTATTTTCAGTATTCCCCTGCACCGCCGTTTCTATGGTCAGGCCCAGCTCTAGCAGGGTCTGGATCATCTTCCGGTTTTCGCTGTTGGCAAAATACTCGGTCAGACTCATAGCGGCCTGCTCCCCGATGCCCTCTACCGCTAGCAGATCCTCTTTTTCCGCAGCCAGCAGGGCATCAAGGCTGCTGAAATGGCGAGTCAGCAGGTCCGAGGTCATTTCCCCGACATAGCGAATCCCCAAGGCCCCGATGAAACGTGACAGGGTTGGATGCTTGGCCTTATCTATTGCCAGCAGCAATTTTTCCGCAGATTTCTCTC
This sequence comes from Candidatus Electrothrix sp., assembly GCF_052785085.1. NCBI lineage: Bacteria > Pseudomonadati > Thermodesulfobacteriota > Desulfobulbia > Desulfobulbales > Desulfobulbaceae > Candidatus Electrothrix > Candidatus Electrothrix sp. Next base: position 44,300 of record NZ_JALAAI010000013.1, on the reverse strand, counting down.
CCCAGCCGTCCAGAACGGCCAGCTCTTCTTTGCGGAGGCGGAAGATATCCGGGATCTCCCGGATCAGCCCGACTTCCATGAGCTGCTCAACATTTCTTTTACCAAAGCCGTCAATATCAAGCCCTGCCTTGCCGACAAAATAGATCATCCGTTGCAGTTGCTGGGCCGGGCAACGGAGGTTGATGCAACGGGTCACGGCCTCGCCAGCCAGCCGTTGCAGGGGGGAGGTACAGACAGGGCATTGGCTGGGAAAGGGAATGGGCTGTTCCTCGCCGTTGCGCTGTTCCGTGATAGGTTTGACGATCTCCGGGATAACATCCCCGGCCCGCTGGATCAGGACAGTATCGCCGATCATCAGGCCCTTGCGTTCAATCTCATCCTGGTTATGCAGGGTTGCCCGACGGACAATGACGCCCTCAACCGCAACCGGTTCCAGGATCGCCACTGGCGTGATGGCCCCGGTCCGACCGACCTGAAAATCAACACCGGTCATGATCGTGGTGGCCTGGATTGCCGGAAACTTCCAGGCCGTGGCCCAGCGCGGTGCCCGGGTGGTATTACCCAGCCGTTGTTGCAGGGCAAAGTCTGCCACCTTAATCACCATGCCGTCGATTTCGTACTCCAGCTCATGACGAATGGCCTGGAGGTGCTGATACCGGGCCTCCACCTCTGTCAGGCTGCTGCAAAATGTGATCAGCGGATTGACCGGAAAACCCAAGTGGCCGAGCCAGGAAAAGAGTTCCTTCAGATCGGCACACGGGATTGCCTCGGTGTCCCCCACTCCGTAGACATAAAAACGGAGCGGTCTGGAGGCAGTCACCTTGGGATCCAACTGGCGCAGGGAACCGGCAGCGGCATTGCGGGGATTGGCAAACAGGGCTTTTCCCTGCTCGGCCCGCTGTTCATTGAGCTGAAGAAAGCCCTTGCGGGGGAGAAAGACCTCTCCCCGGACCACCAATTTTTCCGGGATTGCGACATCCTCCTGTTCCTCTTGCGCAATCAGCCGTAAAGGGATGCTCTGCACAGTCCGGAGCTGGGCTGTGATGTTTTCGCCCACCAGGCCATTGCCTCGGGTGGAACCTTGCACCAACAGGCCATTTTCATAGATCAACTCCACTGCCAGACCATCCAGCTTGGGTTCTGCCAGATAGGTGGGTTGCGTTGTTGCTTGCAGATAGCGCTGGATTTTCTCTTCAAAGTCCTTGAGTTCCTGCGCATTAAAAACATTATCCAGACTGAGCATGGGCACGGCATGCTCGGCCTCGGCAAAGGCCGCAAGCGGCTCGCCACCGACGCGCAGGCTCGGCGAATCCGGGGTGACCAGATCCGGGAATTGCTCTTCCAGGTCCAGCAGCTCCCGAAACAGCTGGTCATACTCACCGTCCGAGATGAGCGGATCATCCAGCACGTAGTACTGGTGGGCGTGCCGGGTAATCTGCGCACGCAGATCGTTCAACAGTTTTTCCGCATCCTGAGCATTCATTGCTTTCATCGCAGCCTTATGATAAATTCGTAGGGGCGACCTGTGGTCGCCCTTGTATTTGTACCGCACCCCACCGGGGCGTATCATTCCGGACAGGCACAGGGGCCTGCCCCTACTCATCCAACAACTTGCCGCCCTTGGCGATGTTTTCCCGCTGTTCTTCATCAATAAAGATCAGAATGGAGGATTCAGGTTTTTCAGTTTCTTTGGCAATAACCTTGGTGACGCCCTGAGCAATATTTTTCTTCTGTTCTCTGCTCAGTTTGCCGGCAACGCGAATGCTTACATAGGGCATGATGAAACTCCCGCTTGAATTAATAGGAAAAGTTCATAAAGGAAACGGTACAGTGTAACAGACCGTTGTGCCTCAGAAGAATACAGTATTTTTATATGTTCCGCAATCCGCAGATTCTCTCCTTCTTCGTCCTGTTGCTTAACCTCTTGTGGTATGTTATATGTACAAATTTGGCGTACATCAAAACATCATCAACCTTTCTGCCCCGAACGGAGCCCTTTATGAAGCACACCATTACCTTTCTGCCAGATAACATCACCACGACTGTTGATAAGGGAGAAAACCTCCTCAATGCTGCTGCCCAGGCAGGCGTGTATATCCATGCCAATTGCGGTGGAGACGGGGTCTGCGGCAAATGCAAGGTGCTGATCAACAAGGGTGAAGTGCGCTCGGAAAAGGCTAATCTCAAGCAGGAAGACTGGGACAAGGGCTATCGGCCCGCCTGTCAGTCCACAGTGGAATCAGACCTGGAAGTGACCATCCCGGAGATGACCACCAAGAGCGGCAGAACCCTGAAACGCCGACCCAGAACCACCCGAACCGTCTCGGCAAAGACCCTGGACAGTCTGATAGGCAGCTGGGAGATCAAACCACCAGTGCGCAAGCTTTATCTGGAACTGGACCCGCCCAGTATGGAGGATAATATCGCTGATATGGACCGGGTGCTGTGCGGCATTAAGCAGGCCTTTCCTGACCATGAAGGCGAGCCTTCTTATGATCATCCTGAGCTGATTAAATACCTGCCCGCTGTTTTGCGCGAGGCTGACTGGAAGGTAACCCTGCTCCTGCTCCGTCGGAATCAAGGAGGTTTTCGCATCATTGACGTGGAAGCCGGTGATACCACCGCCAAGCTCTACGGGTTGGCCCTTGATATCGGCACCACCACCTGTTCAGGGCTTCTGATTGATCTGAATAACGGAGAAATCCTGGCCGAGTCCTCGGGCTATAACGACCAGATCAGCTGCGGGGAAGATGTTATTTCCCGCATTGTCTATGCGAAACGACCCGGCGGCCAGAAGGCATTGCAGGAAAAGGTGGTGGGCACCATCAACACCATCATCAAAGACATCTGTCAAGAGCTGGTTATTTCACCGGATAATATCGCCTACATGATGGCGGCGGGCAACACGATTATGTCCCATCTCCTGCTGGGACTTGATCCTAAATACCTGCGTGAAGCACCCTACGTACCTGCCATCAGCCGATTTCCCCTGACCAAGGCCGCAGACCTGGGAATCCATGCCCATCCCTCCATGCGACTCTTTCTCTATCCCTGCATTGCCTCTTATGTGGGCGGTGATATTGTAGCCGGGGTTCATGCCTGCCAAATGGCAAAATCAGACAAGGTGAGCCTGTTCATTGATATCGGCACCAATGGTGAGATCGTGGTGGGCAATAAGGACTGGATGGTCTGCGCGGCCTGCTCTGCCGGACCCGCGTTTGAAGGCGGAGGCATCCGTTACGGAATGCGGGCCTCCAGCGGTGCTATTGAAAATTTTCAGATCCATCCAGAGACCTTTGATCCCATGATCGTGACCATTGATCATATTAAGCCCTCTGGAATCTGTGGTTCCGGCTTGATTGCCATTGTGGCAGAGCTGCTGGAGAGCGGGGTGATTGATCAGCAGGGGAAATTCCGCCACAATCTGGATACCCCCAGAGTACGGCAGGAGCGGGACGGCTGGGAGTATGTCCTGGTCTGGGCCAAAGATTCTCTGATTGGCGAGGATATTGTGATCACCGAGGTGGACCTGGATAACCTGATGCGGGCCAAAGGGGCCATGTACGCTGGTTATCAAACCCTGTTGGAATCGGTTGGCCTGGGGTTTGCTGATTTGGACCAGGTGATCATGGCTGGAAACTTCGGGGCCTATATTGACCTGGAGCGGGCTATCTGCATCGGCCTGCTGCCGGACATGGATCGGGAGAATTTTTATTATATCGGTAACGCCTCCATGCTGGGCTGCCAGATCAGCCTTTCCGATGTGAATCGTTTTCAGGAACGTCTGACTGTCCGCCAGCTGATGACCAATATGGAGCTGTCCGAGAACCCGGAATTTATGCAGCATTATATGGCGGCCCTGTTTCTGCCCCATACGGATATGAGCCTTTTTCCCACGGTCGGCAAAATGTTGGCTGAACGGGGATAAGGTAAACCTCAACAGGAGAAGATAATGAATAAAAGAAATTGGATGTCAGCCGTCGGTGCGGTATTCCTCGTTTCCCTCATAGCCGGATGCTCGGGTGAGAAGGAGGAAAAAGGGGTAGTGGAGCAGGCATCTGATAAGGTTGCGGGCAAGGCTGTGGAGTATATCAATAAGCCGCTGGATAAGGCCAAGCAATCCCAGGCAGCGCAGAATGCTCAGTCCCAGAAGATGGATGATATGTTGCAGGAAAGCGGGGAGTGAGGGGAAGTTGAAAAAGGCGGAGCCTTGCGGCCCCGCCCCTGTTACTGTCATCCTTGATCAGACCTACTCTCCTCCAGATCCTCCTCAACTCATTGAGTACTGCATCGGCTTGGGCAAGCAGGGTATTGTACCTCTCCAGAGTGGTTCTGGCTCCAGAAAATTTGTTGAGTTATACGGCACATAACGATAACCCCATCATGCTGAAGTGCCGGTCAAACGAAAATGCCCGATGAATATCTTCCCGTTGACAGACCGCAAAGCTGACACAATCCGTCAGTGAGAGGACGGCTGTATCATATTGTCGAAAAATCGCCAGTGCCTGCTCAAAAAGCACCTTGTCGGTATAGACAATCCTCAAGATCCCGACATGTTCCGCCTGAAACAGGAGGTCGAGACATCGAAGTGCGGTTGCATGCCCGGCATCATACCGCAACCGTGTAACGGTTTCATCAATCACATATTCCGTCGTCAGAAATCGCAGGCGTTCCTGTTTTAATTGCGTATAAATGCGGCAGGCTTTAAGGTGATACTGATCAGAGGCATCTGTCAGGGCAATCCACGCTCCGGTATCGACAAAAATCATGACGATTTATTCTTCGTATAGATGCGGCTGTCGTGGTGTGCTGAGGCATCGGCAATGCCTGTCTCACAGAGACCGACTAATTGATCAAGGGCATCATAGTCGCCGTTTTTTTGCAGCTGCAAAGAGTTCAATCCATGCATAATCAAGGACTTTACCAGCTCGTCTATATCAGTATTCAGACATTCCGCCCTGGTTCGTAGTTGGGCGATAAGGGATTCATCAAGACCTTTGACAGATAGTGTAGCCATTTCATCTCCTGTGCCGTATTTTTTTTGGATAACATTTTAACCATACTCAAATTATGGCCAAATTTAAAATAAAAACATCCATCCCGCTCTGATCGTGCCTGAAATCCTCCCTACCACACACAAAAAAGGCGGAGCCTTGCGGCCCCGCACTGTAATTTTATCCTGAATCTGGATTTTCTTCAATCTTTCTCTCAGGAATGTCCTGCCAAGGATTCTCAACCGTTATGCCCAGTGAGTTGAAGTCAGCTATATTTCTGGTCAGTACGGGATATTCGGCTCTTTTTGCGACCGCCGCTATGAGGAGGTCAGGCATTTTCTTCTTAATCCCCTCTTTTCTCCATGCAATGATCTGCTCCCAATGCTTCATATCAAGAGGTAACATGCTCAGAGAGGCGAAGTAAGCCCTGATATTTTTCTCCTCTTCAGCTCCTATCTCCTGCCATCCCAAAACTTCGGCAAAAGTTACCGGTGTCAGTAACGGGACTGTTTTGTTTTCCGCAAGCTCCGTCTTGAGCTTGGAGACTTCCTGCCGCCCTTCCAGCAAATATATCCAGATATTGGTGTCAAGTATGGCGAAACGCATTGTTTATTCTTTCCGCATAGCATTTTGCAATTCCAGCCCGTCTGTCGTTGACGGGATTATACCGAACAACGACTCAATATCCGGAGTTTTTTGCAGCTGCAAAGAGTTCAATCCATGAAGAATCAAGGACTTTACCAGTTCGTCTATATCGGTATTCAGACATTCCGCCCTGGTTCGTAGTTGGGCGATAAGGGATTCATCAAGACCTTTGACAGATAGTGTAGCCATTTCATCTCCTGTGCCGTATTTTTTGAATATCATTTTAACCATACTCAAATTATGGACAAATTTAAAATAAAAACATCCATCCGGTCTGACAATACCTGAAATCCTCCCTATGCACTACGCACAAAAAAAAGGCGGAGCCTTGCGGCCCTGTCCTTGTTACTGTCATCCTTGATCAGACCTACTCTCCTCCGGCTCCTCCTTTTTCTTCCCCCGCTTAATCTCACTGGTCCGGGTGCCACCCGCCATTTCGTACTCGCTGCTGTCCTTGCCGTACTTGACGCCAACTCCGGCCAGCATCCGACCGGACTTGGTGCCGAGTTTTTTCTCCCGGTCGTTCAGCTCATTGAGTAATGCGTCGGCCTGGGCAAGCAGGGTATTGTACTGCTCCAGAGTGCTTTGCACCTCAGCGATCTCGTTGTCAAAGGCAGCGACCGTGAGGCCGTTGCCCAGATCCAGGTTCGGATCAATAGCCTTCAGGTTGGTGGCGCGTTGCTGGGCATCGACGATGACTTGTGATGCTCTGCGTTTGTAGGCCATGGGATTTCCTCCTGAAAAAAAGGGTTTATTTTTGCCGCCACTGCGGTTGCGCATGTCCGGCAGCTGTTCCGGGATGTTCAGTGTCTCATTTTGTACATCCCGGATGACGTTTCGTATATCCGGGAACACGCTCGGAACATCCTGAATCTCATCTCGGACGTCCAGGTCGACGTTTTGGATATGCAAAAGCTCTTCCCGAACATCCGGGATCTCGTTCAGAACGTCCGAAATCTCGTATCGGATATCCAGAACGAGGTTTTGGATGTGCAAAAGCTCTTCCCGTGCAGCCAGAGTCTCGTTCGGAATGTTCAGAAGTTCGTTCAGGATATCCCGGATGACGTTTCGGATGTACGAGATCTCGTTGGGAACCTCCGAATCATTATTTCATAAGTAATGAGCACCTTCGCAACATATGGGATGGAGAGTGAAAAGATGCAGAGGTGCTTTGGCAAGCTCTGTCATGCAAATCGGTTGTTTTAACCTTTGATCATAACAACATTCTCTGTTATCAGGAAAAAGTCAAGCAGAAAATCAAGACGAAACAGGCAGATAAATGGGAGTGATAATCATTGCCGTAGAATGCAATGATCTTACACGCTGGCCAGCATCTCTATTGAGCTGGACAGACAAGAGGAAGGAAACTCGGACAATGCATTGAAGTACATCAAAAAAAACTCTGGATAAGGCCAAGCAATCCCAGGCCGTGCAGAAGGTTTGAGATGATTCCAACAGGCTATATACTGGCTGGATCGGGAATAAAATTTCATTGCAAAAGCACAGCCCTTGGCTATACAATATAACAATATAAAAGGTTGAGTCGATTACTACTGAGTACTAAGGAGAGTTTAATGAATAAAATAATGCTTTTTCTTATCGGTACAGTTTGCTGCCTTTGGTTGACAGGCTGTGCTGGACCGGGACCTTACTATACAGGGGCAGACTATTATCCAGGTTCTGGTGTTGTTAATCCTGTTCAGGCAGTTGTGGCCACAGGGGCATCCATTTTTGAGAAGATTTTTCATCATGGCAGGTATTATCATTCCAGCGTGGATACCCCGTATGTTTATCGTGCCCCGGTTGTGCATCCTTTGCCTGGACCCTATATTTATAGATAAGACTATCTCAAGAGCTGGTCAAAGGGTGGAGAAATGTTGTCTTCTCCCTTTGTTTACCTTTGAGCTATCTGAGACAGGAATCTGTTCTTTTTCCTGAAAACAGATCTCTGCTTTTTTCTTCTTCCCTGTTTTTCTCTCTTCCCGCAACACCTGCTACAGGAAAAAAGTATTCATCGAAAACCACAGGGCGTGGTTGTCAAACATGGTTGTTTGGAGTATGGTTGTCTCTGAAAAAGAGGAACCAAATCAGGAGGGGACAGGAACAACAGCTTTCCTGTTTTCGGAACGCCGGTACCGGCATATACAGGATAGAGGTATGGACACCCAACCGAGCAAAAAGACAAAATTTATTTTTATAACCGGCGGGGTGCTTTCGTCTCTGGGCAAAGGACTTGCTGCGGCCTCTATCGGTGCTCTTTTGGAAAGCCGTGGCATGACCGTTACTTTTCAGAAGCTTGACCCTTATATCAATGTTGATCCGGGAACCATGAATCCTTTTCAGCACGGTGAGGTCTATGTGACGGATGATGGTGCTGAAACCGATCTGGATATGGGCCATTATGAACGGTATACGGACGCGGTCATGGCCCAGAAGAACAACTACACCTCGGGCAGGATCTATTACTCGGTGATCATGAAAGAACGCCGGGGAGAATATCTGGGAGGAACTGTCCAGATGATTCCCCATATTACCGATGAGATCAAGCAGGCCGTGATGCAGCTTGATGGCACGGTTGATGTGGCGATCATTGAGATTGGTGGTACGGTTGGCGATATTGAGGGCCTCCCCTTTATTGAGGCGATTCGTCAGCTCCGTGGTGATCTTGGCCGGGAATACTCCCTGTACATCCACCTGACCCTGGTGCCTTTTATCAAGACCGCCGGGGAGATCAAAACCAAACCCACCCAGCATTCAGTCAAGGAATTATTGGCCTCTGGTATCCAGCCGGATATTTTGATTTGCCGGACTGAGGTATCCCTGGATGACTCCATCAAAAAGAAAATAGGCCTGTTCTGTAATATTGATGCCCCCTCAGTTATAACTGCGGTGGATGTGGATACAATCTACGAACTTCCTTTGCGTTTACATGAAGAAGGGGTTGATGACCGTATTTTAGATAAACTGGGCATTTGGACAGGGGCACCCAATATCAAGCCCTGGCAGGAATTGGTCAAAAAAATAAAAAATCCCGCCCATACTGTGACCATCGGGATCACTGGCAAATATGTTGAGCTGAAAGAGGCCTATAAGAGCCTGCATGAATCCCTGATTCACGGCGGAATCGCCAATGATACCCAAGTTGAATTGAAATATATTGCTGCTGACGACCTGGAAGACGGAAGCCGTTCAGCAGAGCTTGAACAATGTGACGGCATTCTGGTTCCAGGGGGCTTTGGTAACCGAGGCACAGAAGGAAAAATTAACGCCATTGCCTATGCCAGAGAGAATAAGGTACCTTTCTTTGGCATCTGTTTGGGCATGCAGCTGGCTGTTGTGGAGTTTTCCCGTGCAGTTGTCGGAATAAAAGATGCTGATTCCAATGAGCTGAATCCATCGACCAAGGACCCGGTTATCTACCTGATGAAGGAATGGTATGATTTCCGGACCGGTAAAACCGAGGTTCGGGACGAAAATTCACACATGGGCGGAACGCTTCGCCTTGGTGCCTATCCCTGTACATTGAAGGAAGAAACCCTGGCCCATGCAGCCTATCAGGAAGAAGAAATCAGCGAGCGCCACCGCCACCGCTATGAGTTTAACAGCCTGTATCGTGAACGCCTGGAAAAGGCAGGCCTGATTATCAGCGGCACCTCTCCTGATAACACATTGGTTGAAATTGTGGAACTGGCAGATCATCCCTGGTTTCTTGGCTGTCAGTTCCATCCTGAGTTTAAGTCCAGCCCCATGAATCCGCACCCCTTATTCCGAGACTTTATCAAAGCAGCTTTACAGAACACATAAATTGCAGCTGCACTGCTGAAAGAAAATATTTCTTTTCGGAGTTTGTGTTATAATGAAATCCTTTGAGATAACGACCCGTTCAGGAAGCAAGAGCATTCCTGTTGGACAGGGACATCCCCTTTTGTTGTTGGCTGGGCCTTGTGCCTTGGAAACTGGTGAGCTTGGCTGGCAGGTTGCCAAAGAAATGAAGGAGATTTGTGAACGCCTGGGGATTTCCTATGTGTTCAAGGCCTCTTTTGACAAGGCTAACCGGACTTCTTTGGATGCGTTCCGGGGACCAGGCCTGCGTAACGGGTTGCGACAGCTGGACCGTATCCGTCAGGAGGTGGAAATTCCTGTGGTCTCTGATGTCCATGAGACTGCACAAATGGATCTTGCCGCAGATGCCTTGGATATCATCCAGATCCCTGCCTTTCTCTGTCGCCAGACTGATCTTTTGGTCGCGGCAGCCAAAACCGGAAAAACAGTGAATCTGAAAAAAGGGCAGTTTCTCTCACCCTGGGATATGAAGCATGCTGTGCGGAAATTGCGGGCCGCTGGTTGTGACCGGATTCTCCTCACAGAACGAGGGGCCAGCTTTGGTTATAATAACCTGGTGGTGGATATGCGCTCCTTGCCCGTGATGCGCTCTTTTGATTGTCCGGTTATTTTTGATGCCACCCATTCGGTGCAGCTGCCCGGCGGCATGGGTGGGAGTTCTGGCGGCCAACGGGAATTTATCCCGACGTTGACCAGAGCAGCTATGGCTGCTGGCATTGACGGGCTTTTTATGGAGGTGCATCCTGACCCGGATAAGGCCCTGTGTGACGGTCCGAACAGTATCCCCCTGAATGAAGTTGAGGCCCTGTTAAAGCAATTATTGGTCATACGAGAGGCTGTGGAAAAATTGGGTGATGTTACCTGAGCAATGGATAGGTTATCAGAAAACAAAGGTGGTTACTCTGATTGTGAGCTGACCCGGTTCCTTCGTGAACGAGCCATGCAAAGAAACCAGCCCATTCAGCGCAGTGATGCCTGGCAAGCTGCTTTGATGCGGGCCAAAAAGGTTGACGTGCTTTTGCTGGATGTTGATGGCGTCCTGACCGATGGCAGCCTTTTTTATTTAGGCGCTTCTGAAGAAATAAAGGTTTTTAATACCTTGGACGGCTTTGGACTGCGCCTGCTTCGTGAAGCTGGCATTGCTGTGGGCCTGATTACGGCCCGAAGTTCTGAAGCGGTTTTCAGAAGGGCCAGGGAACTCAAGCTGGATCATGTCTCTACTGATTGCCGCAATAAGGGAGATGCCTATGCGGCTCTGCTTGACCAGCAGGGTTGGCAGCCAGAACAGACCGCCTATATGGGCGATGATTGGTTGGATCTCCCTGTGCTTACCCAGGTTGGATGTAGTTTTGCTCCGGCCAATGCAGTTGCTGAAGTCTGTCAGCAGGTTGATTATGTGACGGAAAGAAGCGGCGGCCATGGCGCTGTCCGTGAGGCCTGTGAGCTGATCCTGGAGGCCAGGGGACTGCTGTCCCAGCTGCTGAATACATATATGCAAGCAAAGTGATGGTAAGGTAATGATAGGAAGTTATCGAAACCTCCTCTGGATGATTCCGGTGGGTATTGTTGCTGCCAGTCCCTTGTGGAAGGACTCTATGGCGGAATTCCTGAAGCCAAGGGGTGGCTACGATGAGGTTGCACAGCGGGCCTATCAGGAACAGTCGCAGGATTTTGTCATGGACGACGTGGTCATCTCTTTAACCACCGAAGGCGTACAGACCTGGACTATCAAGGCGGAACAGGCCCAGACCGGTGCAACTGATCGGGAAATTCATATGATCAGTGTGGATGCCTTGTACCATAAAAAGGGCGAATCACCTATGATCATCACCAGTAAGAACGGGAGATACCATATGGATGACCAGCATCTCACCCTGATTGATGATGTTGTGATTGTTAAGCCGCTTCAGCATGAAGAGATGTACTCAGACTTGCTCCATTATTATGATACCACCAAGATGCTGGTCAGTCCTGGAGATGTAGAGATTAAAGCGCCAAAATTCAATCTCAAGGGGGGACAGATGGATTATAATGTCTCAACCGGTCGGTATGATTTTAATAATCGGGTGAAGGTTGTGTTGTAGGGGCACGGCATGCCGTGCCCCTACGTACCGAGCATCATTTTTTAGGTGCTGTTTTCCTTTTTCTGGGCCGGATAACAAGTTCATCTGGAGCGTCTTCAGTCTGGTTCGTTAATTTTGGCTCAGTTACCTCGTCAGTTAGGTCTGGCTCAGACGATTCATTCGGTGCTGCTTGCACTTCCTGCTCTTTCCCTTTGCCCTTTTCTTTCTTGTTGTTGTCATCCTTCGTAACATCCTTCGCAACATCATCAGGCAACTCTTTTTCTGTTCCTGCTTGCTCTGGCTGTTGATCCTCTTGCACTAAGGAGCACTTCAGCTTTTTGGCTTTCTCGGAAAAGATAAAATTATCATCATGCTCTGGTGTGTGGCATTGGAGACAAACCTTTTCGTCAGGACGGGCAACAGGTATTGTACCCTTGCCTGCACTATGGGCTGCACCTGGACCATGGCAGGCTTCGCAACCAACATTTTTTAATGATTTAGGCATCATTAAAAGGAGGTTGCCAGCCTTGACTTTGTCAGCATCATAAAAGGGTAAGGTAACATGGCAAAGCAGGCAGTCTTCGTTAAACTGCTGGTTTTTCATTTCTAAGGTTGTCCATGCCTTTGCATGGCTGCTGTCCTGCCAGAGTTGCATCTGATCAGTGTGACATTCCTGACATTTCTTTGATCCTGCTACATCCTGTAAGGTAATTACCGGTTGGTTCTGACCTGCTTGGGTAATGCGTTTTTTGCTGATCTCATTTGCTTTCTTGATAGTTTGATCAATAATTCTTTTGACATCAGGATCTTCTGGTAACGAGGTGTTCAGCGGAATAAACTGGTTGCTATATTTGCACAAACTGTCATCCTCCGGGGAGGAATCACGATTTTTCTTTAACGCCTTGATGTTTGCAATAAGCTGCTTAGCTTCAGTGGATAATTCTTTATACCCTGTATTCTTGGCCAAGGCTTTTTTGTCTTTTTGTTGTTCCAAACGGGTAAGCTGGCGTTGTACCCGCTTCAGACGGTCTTCCTGGGTTCGTATCCGCATAAAGGATTGTTCGCTCCATTTTCCAGTCTTATTCCATTCAATCCGCATCATGCCCAGATATTTTCCCCTGGTTCCGGTTTGGGCAATCAAGGTGTTTTCTACGGGGTAGGGATCTGCGGTGGGAGCTGCGTGGCCGGATCCAAGGATCATGTGAAGGCCATCAACAGTCTCAGCGATCTCTTTATTAACCTGATAAGAATAGCTTGACAGAAGAATGGTCATATCGACTTTTTTCTTCAACTCAGCCAGGGTCTGAGGCAACAGATCCTGCCAGGGCAGGATGATATAGCCTTTATCCTGATCCTCCTCCTCATGAGTGTACCCTCTCTGATCATCTGTCAGACCGAGCAAGGCTATCTTTATTCCACCAACTTCAGTGATAAGATGTGGGGTGAAAAGGGGCTTTTTTTGTTCAGGATCAACCAGGTTCATGGAAAGCCAGGTGGTATTATGGCGCTCCTGAAGCTCTTTTAATAAACCAAGCCCTCCTGCTAAATCGTGGGCCCCAATCCCCACAGCCCGGCAGTCCATTGCCTGCAGGGCAGCAGCGATACCGTTGGCTTTGACTTTTTCCTCAAGTTCTTTTCGAGCTGGTAGTATCTTACGCTGAAAAAGGAGAGAGCCGCTATCAATGAACAAAAAAGGAAGTTTTTCCTGTTCTGCACGTTTTTTTATCTGTAATGCCTTTCTGGACAGCCCGCCCAGTTGTTTTTTCTTTCAACCACAGGGTTCAAGTTCACCCCGTACATCATTTCCATAAAACAGTAAAAATTCTTCTGCCTGGGATGACGCGACTGATGATGCGACTATGGCGAGCAGAAAGGTCGGAATCAGAAGAAGAGAGAAGATACGTTTTTTGAGAGAAGATAGATTCAGGTGCTTCATAATATCAGAGAGTGTATTTTTTCGTTTTTGGGATGCTGAGAAGATTATCCCTGTTTTTTTCGTTGTTGCTGTGCCCGTTGCTGGAGAATTGTTCGCCATTTCCTCAACCGATCACCAATAACAGCCTCATACCCTTTTTCCGTGGGGTGATAAAAGCGTTTACCGGCAATGGTATCCGGGAGATGTTCCTGAACCACTAAGCTATCTTCAGCGTCATGGGCATATTGGTATCCTTGCCCGTAACCGATCTCTTTCATAAGCCCTGTGGGGGCATTCCGCAAATGAAGGGGAACAGGTAGGCTACCCGAACAGCGTATCTCTTTTTTAATCTTTTTTTCTGTTAAATACAAGGCATTGCTTTTAGGAGCTGTGGCAAGATACACCGTGGCCTGATAGAGGGCCAGTTCGCCTTCTGGAGATCCCAGCATTTCATAGGCCTGACGGCAGGTTATTGCTATTTCCAGGGATCTTGGATCGCTGACACCAATATCCTCACTGGCAAATCGAATCAGGCGGCGGGCAATATAGAGGGGGTCTTCGCCACTGACCAGCATTCGACCGAGCCAATAGCAGGCCCCGTCCGGGTCACTGTCGCGCAGGCTTTTATGCAGAGCAGAAATCAGGTTATAATGCTCTTCTCCTGCCCGGTCATAGCGAAGTGTTTGGCCCTGGATGACCTCAAGGACAGTTTGGCGGGTAATTTTCTGTGGTATAGTCTCTTTTTCTTGTTTATCCTGTTTAATCAGGAGTGCAGCAGTTTCAAGATAGTTCAGAGCCCGTCGGCAATCTCCGTCAGCAGCCTGGGCAATGAGTTCTGCGACCTCTGTTTCCATGTGAAGGTTATATGTACCCAAGCCCTGGTTTTCGTCCTGCAAGGCTCGCATGATGATATTGACGATTTTTTGAATATCAAGAGGTTGTAGGAGCAGGAGCTGGCAGCGAGAGAGCAGGGGAGCTATGACCTCAAAGGAAGGATTTTCTGTTGTTGCACCGATTAAGGTCAGCAAGCCGCTTTCCACATGAGGTAATAAGGCGTCCTGCTGGCTCTTGTTAAAGCGATGGATCTCGTCGACAAAAAGAAGGGTTTGCCTGTTCTCCTGTTTTTTATTTTCTTTTGTTTCCTGAACAATTTTTCTGAGTTCTTTGACACCAGACAGGACAGCGGAAAAAAAGATAAAGTCTGCCTGAATATTGTGCGCTAAAATGGAGGCCAGGGTGGTTTTTCCAGTGCCAGGTGGCCCCCAGAGAAGGAGGGAAGGGATTGTGCCATTGCTGATCAATTCATGAAGCAGTCTTCCCTTGCCGACAAGATGTTCCTGGCCGAAAAAATCATCAAGTGAAACCGGGCGCATCCGTTCTGCCAAAGGGGCAGAAGGATCTTTTTCTTTCTTGTTATTTTTCTTCATATATGAAAAATATTCATGTGTTGAGCATGCTCAAACTCTCCACTGGAGATTGGAGTAATGATACAATATAAAGAGAATAACATGGAACAGGGAAAGCATGCAGGATATTTTCTGCAATAATACAGATTACGGCCTGGCTACCAGGCCTGGGAGTCATAAGGATGTTTTTTTTGAGGGTTGAAACAGCGATAAATAATTGCTGTTGTTGCCTTGTCAGAGACTGAATGGTAGAATGTTGGTATAATATCCCTCCCCCTGAGAAAGAAGAAGCAGGGTCGTTGAAGAATCTGAGAAATTTTCACGATTCCTTCTAAGTAACATGAAGTGTACGTCATTGTTACTTCGAGGTTTTGCCCCGGCCACAGGCCGGGGGGAACGCTTTTAATTCGCTAAACATTGTCTAAAGGTATATATAAATGTTGCCGGATATCCTGTTGGTTGCGGACGATCATGAGCTTTGTCAACAGGTGACTGAGATTTTGTATGAATATGATGTGGACTGGTGCTTCGCCTATGAGGCATTGAATATCTGTATTCATCAACCGGTCAGAGTTGTGCTGGTTGTTCAGGATTTGCCAGGGGCAAGCGGACTGGAGTTGTTTGACAATCTGCGCGAAGCCAGGCCAAGTCTGCTCGGTTTTTTGATAGTGGATAGAGATTCCGCTGGTCGCCTTTGTCCGGCAGCAATGGACAGTGGTATTTCTGGACTGTTTTCTCCTCCCCTTGAACCTAATCATGTGCGGGAGAGAATAGCAAAAGTCATGGAGGCTGCTGCTCTGCGGGAGGAAAACGCCCGCCTCCGTACCCTGCTCCCTTTGTACGGTCTGGGAGAGCACTTCATGTCCTCCACCAATCAGCATGATGTTCTGGAAAGTCTGCTCAATGTCATCAGTGATCAAACAGCAGCAGACAGCCTGTCTGTGATGCTATACGATGAAACAGAGGGGGCCCTCCGCATTGCGGCCTCCCGGGGTATTCCTGAAGAGATGATTGATCAGATCAGGATTAAGCCTGGTGATAAGATTGCAGGTCGTGTTTTCCAGGAACGTACTCCGGTCATCCTGAACCAGGAAACCCAAAATGACTCTCGGTTTGCAGACCTGCTAAAACGACCAGAGATTGTGTCTGCGGTTTCCTTTCCTATGATTGTGCGTGATAAAATTCTGGGCGTTCTCAATGTCAGCTATACAGACGGTGATATCCGTTTTGCTGATTCTGATATTGAGATTCTCGGCATCTTCAGTACCCAGGCCGCCTTAGCCATAGAAAATGTGCATGCCTTTGAGTCCGTGGCTCAGGAAGCCCGATTACAAGCCTTGCTGGAGCAGTATGTGGCCCCTGAGGTTGCAGAGGTGATGTTAGCCAGTGATGCTGATTTGACCACAGGCCTTGGTGAAGTAAAAGATGCCACTGTTCTCTTTGCAGATATCAGGAATTTTACCGGTATGGTCCAGGAAATTCCCTTAGCTGTTCTTCGTGATTTTCTCAACGAGTTTTTTCAGCTTTTTACGGAAACTATTTTTGAATATCGTGGCACAGTGGATAAATTTATGGGTGATGCAGTGTTGGCTATTTTTGGTGCTCTGCTTGAACTTGATAATCCTTCCTTCACGGCCATCGAAACAGCCCTTGCTATTCAGGAGCGTTTTGCCGAATTAAAAAAAGACTGGCAGGCACGGGACCCTTTTTTCAGAACCATTGATCTCGGTTTTGCTGTGACCCGAGGGGAAATGTTTCTGGGTAATGTGGGATCGGCCAGACGCCTGGATTACACAGTTATTGGCACTGAGGTGAATATTGCCCAGCGCTTGGCCTCAAAGGCAACTTCTTCCAGAATATATATAACAGATAAGGTGCTTGAGGACTTGGAGCAACGACAATGTGACCAGAAGGTATTGGTAAAAGATGTGGGCAAGATGGTTCTGAAAGGAGTACAATATCCTGTCCCAACATTCAGCGTACTGGGACTGGAAAAAAAGCAAGTTTAGGTGCTGGGAAAATTCATGAACTTGCTCTTTCTGGACAAGGTTATCCTCTTCTTGCTAAAAGTTTTTTCACTGTTTTCTCATCGGTATTTCGGGTAAATTCAACCCCCATAATGAAACTTCTTACTTGTCCCTGCTTGAAAATGTTAAACCAAAGCGGAAGGGCTGTCAGTTTACAATGCTCATCAAGGGGTGAGGTCAGATCAAAATAAATATTCAAAAATAAGAGATTATCTTCCTGAGTGGAATAAAAGAGATGATATGTATCATCCATAATCTGGTTGATCAGGAGGCAAGCCTTGTTTTTTGTCAGATCAAAGAGTCTGCCACTAAGAGGCCCAGCCATAACTCTTCCAGTACCTGCATGTTGTGCTGTGACTTCTACTGGAAGAGTACTTCCTAATGTTTTCTTCTGTGCTGCTGAGATCATATTGTATAACCCTGAAAAGATTCTGAACAAATTGCTTTTTCATATGTCCGGGCAGCGGGTATGTAATGAGCTTATTTCGTTCTGCCGCAAAGAAAAAAACACTGTTGAGAATAGATAGCTTGTAAGAACCCCTCTCTGATTGTTTATCATAAATTTTCCTTTTTACCAGAAAAAAACACATGCCTTGAAGGTGGTACGTTGTGGTGATATCCATGAAGTTTAATTTTTTGTACTTCTTTTCATAAGTTGGAGTTGTTTCGATGAATTTAAAAAATAAAGACTTGCTTTGCAGTCGTTGTTTTATTAACGGCAATTGGATCTCTTCCGGAGAGGAAAAACATATTGCTGTGCATAACCCGGCAACAGGTGCGTTGATCGGTTCTGTTCCCTCCTTGGGACGGAAAGAAACGCTTCAGGCCATAGAGGCTGCTGAGGCTGCCTGGCCTGCCTGGAAAAAGACAACAGCTCATGAGCGTTCTTGCATCATTCGGCGCTGGTATGATCTGATTATTGCCAACCAGGAAGATTTAGCCTCCATCATGACCGCAGAACAGGGCAAACCCCTGGCAGAGTCGCAGGGAGAGATTCTCTATGCTGCCAGTTTTGTGGAATGGTTTGCTGAAGAGGCAAAGCGGGTGTATGGGGATACGATCCCAATGAGGCAGCCAGGAAAGCGGATTATTGTTATAAAGCAGCCTGTGGGCGTTTGTGCTGCTATTACACCCTGGAATTTCCCCTCTGCTATGATTACCCGCAAGGCAGCCCCTGCTTTGGCCGCAGGTTGCCCAGTGATTGTGAAGCCAGCTGGTCAGACCCCGTTTTCTGCACTGGCCTTAGCCAAGCTTGCTGAAGAGGCCGGAATACCCCGTGGGATTTTCAATGTCCTGACCGGATCAGCTTCTGCAATTGGTGGGGCCTTAACAGCAAGTTCGGTTGTGCGCAAACTCAGCTTTACCGGTTCCACGGAAATAGGAAAAATGCTGATGCGGCAATGTGCGGACACGGTTAAGAAGATTTCCCTGGAGCTGGGTGGACATGCACCCTTTATTGTCTTTGACGATGCTGATCTGGATGAAGCGGTCAGCAATGCTGTTGCTTCTAAATACCGCAATTCCGGTCAGACCTGTGTCTGCGCCAATCGTTTTATAGTTCAGGAAGGTGTCTATGATGCCTTTGCAGAAAAGTTGATTCAGGCGGTGCAGGAGCAACTCAAGGTGGGGAATGGCTTTGATGAAGGGGTAAACCAGGGGCCGTTAATTGATTTAAACGCTGTGGAGAAAGTGGAGCAGCAAAT
The DNA here is from genome assembly GCF_052785085.1 of Candidatus Electrothrix sp. Taxonomy (NCBI): domain Bacteria; kingdom Pseudomonadati; phylum Thermodesulfobacteriota; class Desulfobulbia; order Desulfobulbales; family Desulfobulbaceae; genus Candidatus Electrothrix; species Candidatus Electrothrix sp. The sequence continues at coordinate 25,704 of NZ_JALAAI010000013.1, read as the reverse complement.
TCAGGATGCCTTAGGAAAAGGGGCTCGTTTGGGCTCAGGCGGTAAAAGGGTTGGGGAAACCGGTTTCTTTTTTGAACCGACAATCCTCCTGGATGTAACCACTGATATGGAGATCGCTTCTGAAGAGACCTTTGGCCCGGTGGCCCCGCTCTTTTCCTTTTCAACAGAAGAGGAGGCTGTTGCCTTGGCCAATGACACCCCCTATGGCCTGGCCTCATACTTTTTCAGCAGAGATATGGGACGTTGCTGGCGAGTGTCTGAAGCCCTGGAATACGGGATGGTTGGCGTTAATACAGGCATCATGTCAACAGAATCTGCTCCTTTTGGTGGTATCAAGGAGTCGGGTATCGGGCGTGAGGGCTCGAAATACGGTATTGATGAATACCTGGAGCAGAAATATCTCTGTCTTGGTGGGATTGAAAAGGGTTGAAAACAGGTAAACAGGTGCGAGATGGACTGTGAGGAGCCTCCCCGGCTCAGTCCTTTGTACTTTGACACTCCTGGTTCAGATCTCTACTGTCTACATAGGCATAGGCACTGTGTTTATGAATGGATTCGAAGCTCTCCACACTGACTGAGAACCAGCCTATGGTCTCATGATTTTTTGCTTTTTGAGCGACCTTTCTCACCACATCTTCAACAAACATGGGGTTTGCATAGGCTTCTTCAGTCACAAATTTTTCATCAGGTCGTTTCAGCAGGGCATAGAGTTCGCAGGAGCCGCAGCTTTCCACCATGGTGATCAGCTCTTCCAGCCATATAAAACCAGAAGGCTGCACAGTCAGAACGACTTCCGCCCGTTGGTTATGTGCTCCCTGCTGACTGATTTCTTTGGAGCAGGGGCAAAGCGTCGTTAAAGGAACGCTGACCCGTAACAGGAGCTTATGCTTTTGATTGTCAACGTGACTGTCAATACTGCCTATAAAGGAACAGTCATACTCCATCAGACTTGATGTTCTGGTGACAGGGGCCTGTTTGGCGATAAAGTAAGGAAACTGCATCTCCAATTCTGCCTGCTCTGCCTGGAGGTTACTCTGTACGTCTGTTAAGAGTTCCGGAAAAATTTTTGTGTGCATATCTCTTTGATATTTTGCCAGAATACAGGTAAAAGTCTCAAGGCAGGATTGTTTAAAGTGGTGAGGAAGAGCAGCCTGCAGCTTGATTGCAGCAACAGTCTGCTGTACACCGCCCTGTTGTTCCCGAATGGAAACAGGACAGGTAAAGTTTTTTATGCCGACAGATTGTAATTTCATAGGAGTTATTCCTGTCAGAATTGGAAAATTGGAACGTCCCGAAAAAAGGGGTTTTATTGTTTGGAGATTTCCTTAGTATTGCATATCGCTGAGACAGTGAGCAGTATTACCATATTTTTTTCGACAAGCATAAGATAATATTTTTTTGTCGTGCAAAATTGAACCCACAGTTCCTCTTGCACTTTTTCAAAAATCCTATTATTTGATGACATTGTAAGAAAAGCCAACAGAAGATAAAAAGACCGGAAAAATGACAAACAAAGATACGCAGGACACCGCTGTTCGTCTGGATAAATGGCTCTGGGCTGCCCGTTTTTTTAAAACACGTTCCTTAGCCTCAAAAGCGGTGAGTGGCGGCCATGTTCATCTCAATGGCAAGCGGGTAAAGCCTTCCCGGCTTGTTCAAGGGGGAGAGCAGCTCAGAATCAAGCGGGGCACTGAGGAATACATAGTTATTATCCTGGCCCTGAGTGCCCGGCGGGGGCCAGCCAAGGTGGCTCAAACGCTGTATGAAGAGACTGAAGAATCGCAGGCCCAGCGTGAGCAAGCCCGTGAGCAACGGCGTTTGGTCAAAGCATCGGCCTCCCGGCCTGAAGGACGACCTGATAAACGGGATCGTCGCAAAATCAGGAAGTTTCTGCGTAAGGAATAAGAAAATAACGTAGCCACAATGTCTATGAAAGGGTCGAATACCTTGTTCGAGTTATCGACCAGCTTTCATTTTTTGTTGTCCCTCCCCAGAGGGGAGGGGTAGGAGTTTATTTGAGCGAGGAAAGAAAAAATGAACAAAGCAACAAGGGCCTTAATCAGCCTGACCGATAAATCCGGCATTGAGGATTTTGCCAAGGCATTAACCGAAATGGGCATTGAGATCCTGTCTACTGGCGGGACTGCCCAAAAAATGCGGGACAACGGCATCGCAGTCAAGGATGTTTCTGAGTTCACCGGATTCCCGGAAATGCTGGATGGACGGGTCAAGACCCTGCATCCCTTGGTGCATGGCGGTATTCTTAATCAGCGGGAAAATGCCGATCATCAGCAGCAATGCGCAGAGCATGGGATCAATCCTATTGATATTATTGCGGTCAATCTCTATGCCTTTGAGAAAACCGTGGCTGACCCTAACTGTAGCCTTGATGATGCTATTGAGAATATTGATATTGGTGGACCGACCATGTTGCGGGCAGCAGCAAAGAACTTTCGGGATGTCACCGTGATTGTTGATCCTGCGGATTACGATCAGGTTCTGGCGGAAATTCGTGAGACCGGCAACACCACTTTGAAGACCCGATTCAAGCTGGCTGTTAAGGTTTTTCAGCTGACCTCAGCCTATGACACAGCCATTGCTGATTGGCTGGTTAAGGTAGATGTAGACAGTAATCCTTTTTTAAATGGGGAATAAAGCCGGAAAGAAGAGCAACAAGAGGGTGGTGCTGTTGCGCCGCCCTTTGTTTTTCCTCTGTGCAGGAAAAGGAGAAGATGATGCAGAAGATAGCAGTGCTGTTATCCGGTTCAGGCAGGACCTTGGATAATTTTCATGAACATATTGAGGCGGGAACAATGAAAGCGGAAATTCAAGTGGTTATCTCCAATATTCATGATGCCTTGGGGGTGGAGAAAGCGAAGAGATACGGTTATCCTGCCTTTCATGCTGCTGATAATGCAGCCATTAATAGTATCCTGGCTAACTATGATATTGACCTGATCACTCTTGCCGGCTATCTGAAACTGTATGAGCCACCAGAATCCTTGCAACAACGGGTTGTTAATATTCATCCTTCTTTAATTCCTTCGTTTTGTGGCCCAGGTTTTTACGGCCATCATGTCCATGAGGCTGTCAAGGCCAGAGGCTGTACTGTCAGCGGTTGTACGGTTCATTTTGCCAATGAGATTTATGATGAAGGTCCTATCATCCTGCAAAAATGTATCTCGTTAGAACCTGCTGATGCACCTGATGATATTGCAGATAAGGTATTTGCGCAAGAATGCGAGGCCTTTCCTGAAGCCATTAATCTGGTTGATGAAAAGGGTCCTGCTTATTTTTGGAACAGAGGTTAATTATGTCCGCCCGTATTGTTATGAACAACGAGGCCATTGAACGGAGCATCGAACGCTTGGCTATGGAGATTATTGAGCGCAATCAGGGTGTTGATAATTTAGCCCTTATTGGTATTCATACGGGTGGCGTTTTTATGGCCTCCCGGTTGCATGAGAAGATCACCATCCATGAGGATAACGAGGTACCAATAGCCAGTGTAGACATCACTTTGTATCGGGATGACTGGAGTCTGATTTCCCAGAATCCTATTGTTCGTAAGACCAATATCGAATTCACAGTTGAAGATAAGGATGTTGTGCTGGTGGATGATGTTATTTTCACTGGGCGTACGATCCGCGCTGCGATGGATGCGATAATGGATTACGGGCGTCCCCGTTCCATTCAGTTGGCTGTTCTGGTTGACCGTCAGGGGCGTGAGCTTCCCATTCAGCCAGATTATAACGGAATCTGTATTCGGGCTGATGATGCAGAACGGGTTGATGTGTTGTTGTCCGAGGATCAGGCACGAGATGAAGTAGTGCTTGATAATAAGTAATGAACCGCTAAGGATTATACTCTTTTTTTGCTTTTATTAAGAGTGTCCTGACAATGTATTTCTTCTGGTTGTTTTTGTAAGAACGCTCGTTAAAATGGAGGAGGCAGAGTGCAGCATTGTTCAGATCTACAAAAAATTTGTCAACGGATACGGGAAAAGTCAAAGAGTTATGAGCGATATAATTTTACTTCCGAGTTTAATGATTTTTTAAAAGCCTTTTTCGATCTTGCTCAGGAGTATGATGCGCTGGAAGATTTTTACCGGATCTGTGTCGCTGTGCCCTTGGAGATGACCGGTCTTGATAGTGCCTTGTATCTCTTGGATGAAGAAAGCAAAAGGCTCTATTTGGCCTGCAATAGCAGCCACGGGATTTGTTCTGAAAAAAGAACAGCCCCAGAGCATATCACCTTACGGGGATCACCGTATCAAAGTAAAAATTCATATATCGTTCCTATCTATAACAAAATGCCTGCTGAAGACCCGGGAGTTGTTTCAAAAACACCAGGACAGAACAGAAGCACTGAACGATGTTCTTCTGCTAAGGTCTATACCAGGAATCGCATCCTGGGAATGTTCAGTGTTACGCCCTTAGGCAAGCTCTCTGCTGATGATCGTTTTTTTCTCAATAAATACACAAACCGAATTGGTTATAATCTTCATAACCGGCTCATTGCCTTGCAAAATATTGATCACCTGAAATTTATCAATACCCTGGTGATGGATATTGAGCATAATGTGATTGTGCCGAATATGTATTTCCGCCATCTCTTTAATAAGCTACGGAAAAAAATAATAGAACTTGAAGGTCTTCGGGATCAGATACGGAAAACCACCGATTCAGATATTGCCTCTCCAAACTGTGAAAGTTGCCTCAGCCGATGTGACAGTTTGAGTGATGATTTGTTGTTTTATCACTCTGAAATAGTCAAGCATCATTCTAATATCAGTTTGTTTTTAGAAAGTCTTTTTCGGCGTGAACATTTTGAAAGCGGGCATTTGGTGTTGCGTCCCAAGCGTTGTTTTGTTGAAAAAGAGATTATTCTTCCGCAGCTGGAAAACTATGCCAGCCGTTTGCGGGCCGCCAATATAACCGTTGATCGGCCCAATAATATGCTGGATGAAGAATTTCAGCTTGTCGTGGATTTTGGCCTGCTTTCTCAGGTCTATGCCAACCTTTTTTCCAATGCTGCCAAGTATGCCCGTGAAATCACCACTCAGGATGGCAAGAAACGAAAAGCCATTGCTTATGGACGTGAGGTGATGGATAACTTCCCTGAATGCGGTGAACAGGGGGTGAAGTTCAATGTGTTCAGCACAGGGCCTCATCTTGACCCGGAAGAAGCGCCTTTTATTTTTCAGGAAGGGGTGCGCGGTAAAGGAAGCGCAGGTGTGTATGGGACTGGTCACGGGTTAGCCTTTATTCAGCATGTTGTTGAGTTGCACGGCGGGATTGTTGGTTATGAGCAAACGTCGGAGGGGAATAACTTTTATTTTATTTTGCCTGTGTCGTATGTGAAATGAGGGGATGATGAGCGAGGGGGGAGTGTTACTACCGATTGACTTAGGTGTAAAAATGTATTACATTGTGTTACAAAGAAAGACAAAGGAGGCAATAGAATATGAGCACCGCACTTTCAGTAAGATTACCAGATGAACTTGCAAAAAAACTGAGCAATGTCGCTGTAGCCACAGAAAGATCCAAATCTTTTCTTGTACAAAAGGCACTTGAGGGGTATTTACAAAACCAAGCAGATTTACAAGTAAGTCTTGATCGACTTCGAGATACTTCTGATCCTATAGTATCTATTGAAGAAATAAGAGAAGAAATTGGTCTATAATATCACTTTTAAAAAGTCAGTTGCAAAAGATTTGAAAAAAATAGATCATTCTGAAGCTGATCGAATTTTAAAGAAAATAACCCTGGAACTTCCTGCGTTAACAGAGGAACTGCCAGAATTAAAAGGTCAATTTGCTGGTTTAAGAAAATATCGAGTAGGAAATTATCGTGTTATCTTTACAATTCTTAATGATTCCATCTTGATTCTTAGAATCCAACATCGAAAAAATGTGTATAAGAAATGAAAGATCGGGATAAGAACAGCCATCACTGACTGGCCCCTTCCACACCATCAAGCATACGGATTGCGTACTAAGGCGGTTCGGCTGATCAGGACAGAAGTTGTATACCAGGAAGAAAAAGACCAAGAGTAATACTCCCGTTTCTTCAGCTCCCGGACACGGGATTGCGGATTCTGCCACTGTTTCCAGAGGATACTCCGTAAACGCCTCATTATCCATCCATTAAAAATGAGCGACAGACCACGTTTGTTTTCCAAATTGCAGGTTAATCAGGCTCTGACCTCAATTACCCGGTAAGGAAATCAATGCTGACAAAGAAAGGATAGCTTTCACATATTGTGAGCGCTGTCCTTTTTTTTATCTCCTGAACTCTTCGGAAAAAGGGTATACACTCTATCGGTGTTCTGTTATACTTGACCTTTTTCTTTCTCTGTATCGGGAGGATTGTAGAGCGCAACATGGCTGAAAAAAGGAGAAAACTTGTCCCGCTGACTGAAACCCTATCAGATGTGTACGGGTATCAGCAATGGGGAAATCAGTGGCATCTCTTTAAGTTGGTACAGCGCTGGCCCCAGCTGGTCGGTGAGGCATTTGCCAAGTACAGCATGCCTGCCTATTTTCGGAGAAAAGATCTCTGGATCTATGCCCATAATTCTGTCTGGATGCAGCAGATGAATTTCAGCAAGACAGAGATCATTGATAGCATCAATGGTTTTCTGCAAGGAGCACTGACTGTGGGGGATATCCGTTGGGTCTTGCAGCCTGCGGAGCTGATTGATACGCCCACAGAAGAGTATGTTCCACCGCCGCTTGATGTTGATGCAGATGCTGAGCAGGCGTTTCGTTCTATGGCGGAGAATGTTGAGAACCCCGAGGCTCGGGAGGCTTTGTGTCGGCTTTGGAAGCGGATGGAGAGTCTGAAAAAGAAAGGTTCCTAATCAATCTTTCTCGTTCGTTGATATAGAAAAAATCGTTGGGGAATCCCACGACGAAATATATTGATTAATTTGAAGTAACACACGGAGAAAACCAATGTCCACATCTATTCAGCCCTTAAACTCCATCGGCCCGGCTGACCCGGAAAAGGCCCGAGAAGAGGAGTTGAAAAAAGATCCTGCCAAACGCGATTACCTGCAAGGTCGTGAGCAGTTTAAAAAAGGCGATTATAATATGGCTGCCATGTCCTTTCATAATGCCCTGAAAGGATTTGAGGAAAAAGGCGATGAGCAGGGTGTTGCCAATGCCTCGGATCGGCTTGGTGATGTCTGCTTAGAGAAACAGGACTATACAGCAGCCCTGGAGCATTACCGACGGGCCTATGCCATCTGCGAGAAAGAAGGAGACTCTTTTTCTATCCTGGCCCTGAATAAAAAGATCGCTGCGATCTACCAAAAGCAGGGTGAGTTGGACAAGGCAATGGAGATCCTCTTGGATATAGTTGAGCATTACCATTTGACCAAAAATCCCAAAGGAATGGTTGAGGTCATGACGGTCATTGCCGAGCTGTACCGGGAAAAAGGAGATAACCAGAAAGCGGCAGATACCTATCGTACGGTTTCCTCTATCCATAAGAATTTCAAGCATAAACGTATGGCTGAAGAGTTTGCTGCCCTTGCGGATGAGCTGGAGCAGGCCTGATCCATGTTTACCGGTATTATTCAGGGATTAGGAACGGTCATTGAGAAGCGGCCCTCTGGTGGTGGAATGATCTTCTGTCTGGAAGCGGGCTTTGACCTGACTGATCCGGAAGAGGGCGAGTCCATTGCGGTGAACGGGGCCTGCCTGACTGCCCGCGACATCAAAGGCCGCCGTTTCCTGGTAGATGTCTCACCGGAGAGTCTGGCCCGTACCAGCTTGGGGCAGCTGGAAGTTGGTTCCAAGGTTAATATGGAACGAGCCTTGCGACTGGCCGACCGCTTGGGCGGTCATCTGGTCAGTGGTCATGTAGACACGCTGGGGCGCATAGAGGAGCGCAAGGCAGCAGGTGATTTTACCCTGTTCACCTTTACTCTTGATGCCAGCTTATCTAAGTATATTATTGAAAAGGGTTCGATCACCATTGATGGGGTCAGTCTGACCGTGAACTCCTGTTCTGGCAATCGCTTTTCCGTGTCCATCATTCCCCATACCCTGGCAGTGACTACTCTTGGTAATCTCCGTCAAGGCAGTCAGGTCAATCTGGAAGTGGATATCATTGGGAAATACGTTGAGAAATTGCTTTCAGTACAACCCACAGGGGCAGGCACTGAAGAAAGTAAAATAAATCGGGCCTTTTTGGCAGAGCACGGATTTTTGAGATAAAAGAGATAAACGCACCACTCGGTTCAGATTGATTCAGGTGACCGGGTGTAACAACATACAGAATATTAAGTGAGCATCATGGCTGTCAGTCCTATAGAAGACGTTGTTGAAGATATCAAGGCCGGAAAAATGGTCATCCTGGTGGATGATGAGGACCGGGAAAATGAGGGTGACCTCTGTATGGCCGCTGAGTCGGTGACTCCAGAGGCTATTAATTTTATGGCGACCCACGGTCGTGGCCTGATCTGCCTGACCATGAGCCCGGATATTATTGATCAGCTGGGACTGCCCATGATGGTGCGGGATAACCAGTCGCCTTATGGAACCGGATTCACCATCAGCATTGAGGCCCGTACTGGCGTGACCACTGGTATTTCTGCGGCTGATCGGGCCAGGACCATTGAAGCTGCGGTTGCCCCAGATGCCACCCCCCGCGATATCATCAGCCCGGGCCATATTTTTCCGCTTCGTGCCCGCAAGGGTGGCGTGTTAGTGCGCACTGGTCAGACCGAGGGTTCGGTTGATCTGGCCCGTCTGGCGGGAATGCGGACTGCCGGGGTCATCTGCGAAATCATGAAGGATGACGGAACCATGGCTCGAATGCCGGATCTGGAGATATTTGCCAAAGAGCATGATCTGAAGATCGCCACTGTGGCAGACTTGGTTGCCTATCGCCTGCGTGAAGACGTGTTGGTGCATCGCGCTGTGGAATCCCGCCTGCCTACCCTGCATGCTGGCGAGTTCAAGGTCATTGCCTATACCAACGATGTTGATTCCTTTGAACATGTTGCCTTGGTGAAAGGGGAGATCAACCCGGATGAGCCTGTTATGGTGCGCGTACATTCTGAATGCCTGACCGGAGATGTGTTCGGTTCTGCCCGCTGTGATTGCGGGGCCCAGCTCCAGGCCGCCATGAGCATGGTTGAGCAGGAAGGAAGCGGAGTTATTTTATATATGCGTCAGGAAGGACGCGGGATTGGCCTGGTGAATAAACTCAGGGCCTATAATCTGCAAGACCAAGGACTGGATACAGTGGAGGCGAATGAGCATCTCGGTTTTAAACCGGATCTCCGTGATTACGGTATCGGGGCCCAGATGCTCCGCGACCTCGGGGTACGTAAGATGCGTCTGTTGACCAATAATCCCAAGAAGATTATCGGGCTGGAGGGCTATGGTTTAGAGGCTGTGGAACGCCTCCCTATTGAGGTGCTCTGTGAGTGTGAAAACATGAATTATCTCCGTTGTAAACGGGATAAAATGGGCCATATCCTGGAATTGTACGGGCAGGAGCCTGCAAATGTTTCTCTTGAGAAAGAGTCCTGAAGTAAGCAATCTCTCTTTTGTTCGACAGGGACAGGAGCAATCCTTGTCGAATGATAAGGATCTGAAGACTATACTTGTACCGCTGAGCGTTTTCATCTGCTTCAGCTTCCTCCCCCTGTAGAGAAGGCTTTGATATGGTCTCGCCGGACAGGATGATTGTTACCGCTTAATAGCTGTTTCTTAGCATAAAATATCTTATTTAACCGCACAGCCATGCGGGTTAGAAAGGTGTATTGAAAAGGTTCGAATCCTGATAGCTCTCCCTCTCACCCTCCACATCACACCCCGATTCGACATAAAATCATCGGGTATCAAACAGATCGTTTATCAAGTATCAAAAGGATCATTCATCGGGCGTAGTTTTACCGAAAAAACGGCGGTGCTTTTTATCCGATGCAGCCCGTGTCGGATTCAGGCCGTAATCCTTTGGCAACCTTAAAAAATGCTTGCCAAGATAGGCTACCAACTAATTGGAACATGATCCGCAACGACTACAGCGGCAGCTTGGTGGATGTGCTGGATGTAAAGACAGGGTAAAAGGCGGGAACAGGAGGGGATGCTGAAGGGTATGCCGAGGTGTGCTGTAGAGACGGGCAGAAACAAGGTTCTGCCCACTACATGCCTGCCGATTGAAAGGGTTTTCTGAAAAATCTCTTGAAGAATTCTTTACCAATCAACCATATAGCAGGATAAGTTCCGTCCCTCTTCAAGGTCTTTGCCTTCCATAAAACGCTGCATGGACTCGGCTGCAACCTTACCCTGATAGACCGCCTTGGCCGCAGTCTGCGGGCCGAGAACGTTGTCGCCGCCAGCGAAGATCCAGGGAACCGAGGTTTGCAGGGTTCTGGGATTGACCGTATAGGTGCCCCAGGATTCCAGCTTGAGATCTGTGCCCTTATCTGCCTCATGCTGAACTTTCTGGCTGATAGCCGGAATAATGGAGTCCGCTTCAATAATAAAGTTTGAGCCTTCCTGCATGACAGGGCGACGGCGACCGGATTCATCAGGCTCCCCCAGCTCCATTCTGACACACTGGACACCGGTGAGCTGATTGTTTTCATTGGCGAGGATCTTCACAGGAGCGGCCAGAATTTCCACCCGGACCCCTTCTTCCTCCAGATGATGGATCTCAGAACCGGAAGCTGGCATCTCTTCCTTGGTTCGCCGATAGAGGATAAACACCTCGTCAGACCCCGTTCGCAGGGCTGTTCTGGCCACATCAATAGCCACGTTGCCGCCGCCGACCACCACAACCTTTTTCCCGATATCCACGGTTTCTCCGGTCAGGACCCGTCGCAGGTAATCCACGCCGTGCAGAACGCCCTGAGTGGTGTCTTCTCCCTCAATGCCTAATTTACGGCCTTCGTGGGCACCAACGCCAATAAAGACGGAATCGTACCCGTCTTCTCGGAGTTCCTGGAGTGTCTTATCCTTTCCGATGGTCACGCCAAGTTTGATTTCGACTCCGCAGTTTTTCAGCGAGGCAAGTTCCGCACCGATAATGTCACGGGGCAGTCGATAATGAGGGATGCCCACTGAGAGCATGCCGCCAAAGACTGGAAGGGCTTCGTAGATCGTACATTTATAGCCTTGATGGGCCAGAACATGGGCGGCAGTGATCCCGGCAGGGCCGGAGCCGATAATGGCGACCTTGCGTCCGTTAGGGAGAGCGCAGTCTTTGGTCATTGCTTTTTTATTGGCGACCATCCAATCGGTGAGATACCGTTCCAGCATACCTATAGCCACCGGTTCGCCCTTTTTTCCCCGAATACAGCTTCCTTCGCATTGAAATTCATGAGGACAGACACGGGAACAGACAGAAGGCATGGTGCTGGTTTCCCGTACCTTCCAATAGGCCTCCTCGAATTTTTTTTCCCGAAGCAAGGCTATGAATCCCGGAATATCATTACGGATTGGGCAACCATCCACACAGGCTGGCTTTTTGCATTGCAAACAGCGCTGCGCCTCAAGTATTGCTGTTGCTTCATCATAGCCCGCAGTTACTTCCTTGAAATTTGTTATGCGCTCAGCTGGATCAAGTTCCTGCGGATGTTGCCGGGGAATAGCCATTCGTTCTGCCGGTTTCATTGCACCTCCTACTCCTCTGCTTTCTTTTAAAGTGGCTGGGGAGGCGACCAAGCTTCCCGTCAATTTTGATAATATATTGTCCTGGCCTTGCTGGGCCGGGACAGGCTTTGTTCAGGTCTCAATACTAAAAACGACTAATTATAACCATACTCTATGGATAGGGCAAGATTTTGTCAGTCTGATAGCCAGAAAGCATAATACTTTTTTGTGTAAAAAGCAGTAACTAATTACAATTATGTCAAGAAGAAATCCACCCTGACTTTTCATGTAATATTTCGAAAATAATATATTAAATGTTTGACAGGGCATTTGGCTCAACATGTTCTGTCGAAAATATACTGCGCTAAAGCTCGCAAAGGTTCTGCTCGCTCATCAAAGGAAGAAAGAGCTTCCTTGGCTGTGTGTACAGCCTCTTTTGCTAATGCCTGGGTTTGTTTCGTGCCAAAAAAGGCTGGATAGGTGGCTTTCCCCTGTTCAGCATCTGTACCGGCTGTTTTTCCTAACTGTTCTGTGGAGGCAGTCACGTCAAGCAGATCATCAACAATCTGGAAGGCTAAACCCACTGCATCTCCGTAGCGGGTCAATGCATCAAGTTGTATGGGATCGGCCTGGGCAGCAAGGGCACCCATACGAACCGCTGCTGTAATCAGGGCTCCGGTTTTAGAGCGATGAATGGTTTTGAGCTGCTCAAAGGGAATGTTTTGTTCTTCGCTGGTGATATCCAGGTGCTGCCCCCCCACCATTCCGTGGGAGCCTGCTGCATGGGCTAAGGTTGCGATGAGCTGTAAGCGGGTTGCCGGGGGCGGGCCAGGAAGGTCTGGATTACTGAGCAGAGAAAAGGCATGGGTCAACAGGCCGTCACCAGCAAGGATGGCCTCGGCTTCACCAAATTTTTTATGACAGGTGGGCTGCCCCCGGCGGAGATCGTCGTTGTCCATTGCAGGCAGATCATCATGGATTAAGGAGTAGGTGTGGATGCATTCAAGGGCACAGGCTGCGGGCAGGAGTTGTTCTTCGATGTCTGAAGAGGTGCAAACTGCTCGTCCTGCTGCAAGGCAGAGAATAGGCCTGATCCTTTTTCCGCCAACAAAAAGACTATAGCGCATGGATTCAATATGAGCAGAGAAAGAACCTTGCTCTTGTATCATATAGCGTTGCAAACCTTTTTCGACTATGTGGCGTTGTTGTTTGAGGTAGTGCTGAATATCAACCATTTTTTATGCGTTGTCTCACAGGCAGAACAAGGAGGGGGAAAGGGAGCACTATAAACAATTATAATCCCTCCCTATTTTTCAGGGAGGGATAAGGAATGTAACACCAAGTATTCTCCCTGTATGCCCAGTGCTGGGTAGGGGCGAATTTCTGTGCTCGCCCTTATCTATCGGGCAGGCACAGAGCCTGCCCCTACATGCACTGAAAACAGGGACTTATTTTTTGAAAAATACCTGATACGTACGAAGGCTACCAAGAACGGACACGACCGGTATCAAGATGCACAAAATTTGATTTTGCATAATACCCTACGCCACCGGATTTGAGCGAGATAGCACAGTCCCGGACGGTTTTGGTTTTTTCGCCGGTGATACGCACATCAATGGCCTGGCCCTTCATGTGGAGGCTGCGTTTAGCAACACCATTGCTTTTGTTGCGCAGTTGCTGGTTGGTTTTTGGCGACCGATAGCCGGAAATAACTTCGTATGGACTGTTACAGCACAATTCTTTTTGTACTGCCCAGAGGATATCAAGGATACCAGGATCAATAGGATGCTCCTCACAGGTTCGGAAATCACGGAGATAGGTGTTTATCTTGGCCAGGGCCTCCAGATCATATTCACCAGATTTTGCATAGGTGATATTAAGGCGTTCCTGAGTATGGGTATGATAAAATGCTAAGGTTCTTGTTTTTTCAGGGTTAGAAGGGGGGATATTAGCCCAAGCCGGAGTAGCTTGGGCAAGATAAAGCCCCACAGCAGCCTTTGCTCCCGTGGTCAGAAAAGAACGTCTATTCATAATCCACTCCTTTGCTTGTTTTTTTTGGTATGAGCCATGTTGATGATCGTATAATGCTGTATGTTCTAAACAGATTGAAATAATGAATAATCTCTTTATTAAAAGGTATATTTTCTCTCCTGTCAATACTCTTTCTTACTCTTGCACAAAGAAAATATGGTGGCTTGGAACTCTTCGTATGAAGAGAGTTGCCGAGGTTACTTTTATTTTGGTATTGCCTTATTTAAAGGAAGAGGTGAATCGTGGCACAGGCTTTGATCATCTGCCCATGTGTCAGATTGGTCATCTGCCGACCACGGATCCTGCTGAAATTGATCCGGTCAGAGCCTCGGTGGCCAGGGGCCGGGTGCCCGTAGCCTTTTGGGATGAGTTCGGCTACCTTCGCTTCCTTCTGCGGCCCGTATCCATGCCAATTGGCGGGTTGAGTTGGAACGGCGGATTGATCATGTTCGGAAGTCTTCCGGGTTGCACACCAGTATGGAGCGTTATCTGAAAATTGGATATCAGTAAGCCCTGCATCCTGCATCATTTTCAAGATCTGCTGTTGGGTAAAACGTTGGGGGAAAAGAGGTCTGACGCCGATTTATTCCTGTTTTACACCATTATACCAAGGGAGCGGTAGATCTTCCAGGTCTGATGAAAAACTATTTCCTGGGCAAACTCCTTCTGCACTTTTTTCCGGCCCGCCCTGCCGAATTGCACGCATTTTTCAGGGTGATCAAGAAGGTAAGCAATGTTTTCCGCTAAGGCAGAAGCGTTGTGAATCGGCACAAGAAAACCATTTTTTTCATGTTCCACGACTTCCCGACAACCAGGCGCATCAGTGGTAATAATGGGCAGCCCCATAGCAGCGGCTTCCAACAGACCACGAGGGGTTCCTTCTCTCCAGCTTGGCAAGACCATAAGATCAACCTTACTCATCAATTCTTGCATATTCTCCACATGCCCGAGCACCGTAACCAGGCCATTGTTCTGCCACTTCTTTATCTCTTGTTCCGGGACAGCACTGGGATTCCCCGGATCTGCGGCCCCGGCAAGGAAAAATTCAATCTCATCAGCACGAGGCGTGAGAAGTTGGGCAGTCTCGACATACTCCCTGATGCCCTTTTCCCACAACAGACGTGCTGCCAGTAAAACCCGAAATTTCCCCTCACGTTCCTTCTTCACAGGGACGAAAAGCCGGGTATCAACGCCAGAGCCTTGAATTATTGAAATACGCTCCGGCCTGACCAGTTTATGCTGAAGGAATAAATCCCTGTCATCAGAATTCTGGAGAATTAAACGACTTTCTTTGCCTTGTAAGGCCAACCGCAGCAACCCTTTAACCAGTGGACGAAGAATTCTGGCTCGGAGAGACTGACTGATAAAGATATGTCCTAACCCGGTGACAGCATGAATTCTTTTTTTGATGCCGACTGCCTGGGCAGCCAATGCGCCATAGACCACGCTTTTAATAGTGAAATTATGCACAACATCGGGCTGTTCCTTCCTGTATATTGAACAGATATAGCGAAGCAATTGAAATTCACGAAAGGGATTAAGGCTCCGCCGGTTCATGGGCAGGGGAAGCCAGCGGAATCCTTCTGCTTTGATTCGTGCGCCGTACTCACCGGGTGGTGACATCATAATCACCTCAGCCCCTTGCTCACAAAGAAAGCGAGCTAATCCGAGCCGGAAATTATAGAGATACCAATCCGTATTGGCGAAAAAAATGATTTTCATGAACCGAAGCAGGTTATTGAAAAAGAATATTCCGATACGGAACCCAATACCGGGCATGGGTAGCAAAATTCAGCCAGACAAGGAGAACAGCCCCATAGCCGAGTACAATCCAGGTCGTCATTGTGTCAGGATCGTACTCTTTTTGGGCAAGAAAGGGGAGACGGGAAAAAACAACTACCTGCAGGGGTGTAAGGTACAGGGCCATACGATCTACCGCTGTAGAGGCAAAATTAACCAGCACAACACAAGCGAGCGCTGCCCAAGCCATCCAAAACCAAAGTAAAGCATTCGGATACACCCGCTTCCATTGTTTCCAATATTTCAGGAGAAAAAAAGCAGCAACCGCATTCATTGCAACCCGAATAACAGCTCCCTGTGAAAACATCTGTTGCTCAACATAGGCACTCCAAAGGTGCGCAGATGACTGCTCTACAAAGGTATTCCACAGACCAACTGTCAGTAGCCCGACTGCAAGCACGCGGAACAGCCACCCTCTTTGATAGAGAAACATTCCCAATGGTGCCATAATGACTGCTGTTTTATGAAACAGAACTGCAAGGCCAATAAAGAACAAATAAAAAATAAATCGTCCTTTCTCAAGATAGGCGAGCCCCCAGAAGATAAAACCAAGTGCCACACCTTGGCGAGTATAGCCCATTGCCACAACAACAACCACATACGGCACTGCAACCGCAAAGCCAAGCCAAGAACGATACAGCCCTCGACAAAAAACTACCAATCCAGTGGTGAAAATCAAGCCGCAGACAAAATTAACCCCATAAATTTTCCAACCCCACTGTGCCATCAGACGATTCAACAGGACATAGCCCGGATCACCAGTTATGGGATCAGTAAAGGCTCGTCCAATCTCTCTATCATAATACGGGAGATAATTATTCCAATCGCCACCAACATGAAATCGAAAACCAATACTGATTGTAAAAAAGAGTCCCAATAACAGCCAGGGGGGCCAGGAGCGTTCTCGTGAACTGTTTGACAAGGCTACAAAGGCAGGGATCGCATACATAAGCCAATAGGGCCACATTTTAGCTCTTCTCCTTTTGCGTTTCAAGCCAGGCCTGAAACATCAGGACTGACCATAAGGAATGTTCCCAATGACGTTTTCCATTTATATGTTCCAGCCATTTTTTCCGAATCGGTTCAGGACGAAAATATCCTTCTTGGGATAAACGGACAGGATCCAGTAAATCCTCAGCCCAAGCACGTAAAGGCCTGCGTAACCAGTCGCCCAGAGGGAGGGCAAACCCCTGCTTTGGCCGTTCAATGAGTTCACGGGGCACGTATTTATACAATATCTGGCGCAAGGCCCATTTCCCCTGCTTATTGCGAATCTTCATATGCAGAGGTAGTTGCCAGGCCAGCTCCACGACCCGATGGTCCAGAAAAGGCACCCTGGTCTCAAGACTGTTGCCCATGGCAGCCCTGTCCACCTTGCATAAGATATCATCCGGTAAGTAGGTCATAGCATCAAGATACATCATGCGCTCTTCAATCCGATCCAGTTGCGGCCAGCTCTCCTGGCTCATAAGAAGCGTTGCAGGCTCTTTGCTGTTAGCAACTATATCTTCAGGCCTTCTCCACTCTGCAACCAGACTCAGGTAAAATTCATCAATATTCCGAACATCCAGTAATCGTTGACCGAGTTTTTGGAGCTTTTCTCCTGCCAAAGCTATCGGTATTCTACGGGTAATCCCCTGCTGTGCCGCCAACGCATGGTTTTGAGATATCAGGAGAAGCAGACGACAGATCCGCTGCCGGAGTCCATAGGGTAGCCAACCTATTTTTTTCCAGATCTTCGGTGCCCAGAGATACCGGTTATACCCACCAAAAAGCTCATCCCCACCATCACCGGACAAGGCTACTGTAACATATTGCCGAGCCATTTGCGCCACCAAAAAAGTCGGAATCTGCGATGAATCGGCAAAGGGTTCATCATACAATGTTGGCAGTTGCGGAATGATATCAATGGCCTGAGAGGCAGTGAGGTACAACTCAGTATGATCGGTCTGGAGATGTTCAGCAACAGCCTTTGCATAAATCGCTTCGCTATAGCCTTTTTCAGTAAAACCTATGCTAAAGGTTTTTACAGGTTGCATTGCCTGAGACTGCATCAAAGCGACAATCAGCGAAGAATCCACGCCACCGGACAAAAAGGCACCCAAGGGCACATCGGCAAGGGACTGCATTTGAACCGATTGCATCAAGGCATCTTCAAGAAAGGATAAGGTTTCCCGGTCGTCAAGCAGCAACCCCTGCTCCTTCTTGTTGATCGAATCATGTAACGACCAATACCGTTGCAGAGTCCAGTCGCTCTCTTGGCTGGGAGCATGGGGAGCAAGGTCCGGACAGGTATATCTGTCTGAGGAATTCAGGGTCAACATACAGCCCGGTTCCAGCTTATATATGTCTTGATAAATCGAGTATGGTGCTGGAATATACAAATAGCGGAGATAAAGGGAAAGTACATCCCTTGCGATGGAGTTGGTGAAATCAGGATAACGACGCAGGGCCTTTAACTCAGAGGCAAAGAGAAAATTACCATTGCACCAGCCGTAGTACAGGGGTTTTTCGCCCATTCTGTCACGAGCAAGGGTGAGCTGCCTCTCTTTCCGATCCCAGACAGCAAGGGCAAACATGCCTACAAAACTTTGCAGACTTTTTTTTATTCCCCACGTCTCAAAATAGGCAAGCAGGGTTTCGGTGTCGGAATGACCCTGCCATGCTCTTTGCTCTTTTTCGTCATCCTCAAGTTGTTTTCGTAAAATAAGATGGTTGTATACCTCACCGTTAAACACAATGACATAGCGCCCCGAGCCGGAATGCATGGGCTGATGCCCTGATGGTGAGAGGTCGATTACAGCCAACCGCCTGTGGCCCAAGGCGACCCCGCAGTCCTGATCCAGCCAGCTGCCGCTATCATCAGGACCACGGTGCCGGAGAGCATCAGTCATCTGTTGCACAAACCGGTCACTATCGTCATTACAATGACGTGAAATGCAGCCTGTAATTCCGCACATATTTAATCAGAACTGGTTTTGGTTGAAATCTCGGTGATATTTATGTGGTTATAGTTTCCACTTCAAATCCCACCACCGTGCGCTGCTTGCGGCTGAATTCCACGCCAATTAAATGAATCGGCTGACCGCGATATTTTTCTGCGTAACCGCGTTCCTTGATTTGCGCTAAAACGAGGCCTTCGGGCACTAATTCGATGACTTTGAACTCGAACAGATAAACCTGCTGATTAAAACGCACCGCCATATCCAGACGGCCCTTATTACTGCTTTCTTCCAGAACAATATCAAGTCCCAGGGAGGCGAAATATGCATAAAAAACGATGGCGTAATAACCTTCGTAGTGGGCAATAGGATTATTGCGGTACCAATCGTTGGGAATATTCGCAAAAAAGGTCGCCATCAAGTGGTGTATGCCATTAAAATCATTGGCTTGGAGCAATTGGCCTAAGCGTTGTTTATTGTCAAGCAGCGACGGTTGCGCCGGAGTCCAGGCTTTTAACAAATATGTGTTTGCCCTGGTATACCGGGCAGACACGCAGGTCTGCCCCTACAGCCCTTGACCGAAAACGGGATATTTATTTTCTGCTGCGTCCCTTAATCACCACCGCACACCAAAACGGCGCTTTATCCGAAAAACGTATATCGACTAATCCCGCCGCTTGCATCATGTCAGCAATTTGTTGGCGCGTAAATCGTTGTTCGAGTGGCGTACCAAATCTATCACGCGCGTCGGTTCGCATGGTGTAGAAACTATGAATTCGGTAATAAGACAAGGGAATACTGTTGACATCAATTCCGAAATATTCGAGCAGTAAACTTGTTTTGGCAAGGGGCCAATAAACCACCGTCGCAATAATATCCGTGACAATGTGTTTCAAACTAGCTGGCAGACGAAAAATCACTCGTCTAGTCCAATCAGATAGTTTCCACAGTCCTCTAAACCACCAGGGGCGATTGTCGAAGGCATAATAGAGGTAAAGTAATAATGGTGCGCCAGGTTTTAAGAGTTCCACGCAGGATTGAATGGCTGCTTGCGTATCTGGAACGTGGTGTAATACACCCAGCGAATACCCAAAATCTTGACTGTCTGCTTGTAATCCCGATGCATCTACCGACGCTTGATGAAAGACTATATTTTCATACTCAGACAAAGTTTGCCAGGCCACATCAATTGCACTGGAAGGGTCAATACAGTGCATAGCCCCACCCGTGGCGCGACCCAATATGCCCAGCGACCGCTACCACAACCCATATCAAAACCTTCGGCATTTGCTGGTAATGTTTCCCAAGGAAAGGCAGCGAAATACTCACCAAATACTTTGCGGGCTTCGTCTTTGGTCATGCCGGACTGGTCAAAACGTGCCCATTCGTCGCCAAAGCTTGCTACGGTTTTGGGGTCTATATTATTCATTAACAAATGGATCCTTGGATGGCGTTCGTCAAAATTGGCAAATTACGCTGTAACGAATACTCGGTTTCAATGCGCAAGCGGGCTTGTATGCCCATTGTATCACGCTGGCCGGGGTTATCGCGCAGCGTGCGCAAAGCATGGAGCCATTGCTCGGTATCTTCGGCGAAAAAGCCGCAGTTTTCTTGGACAACGTCACGATTAGCACCGACAGGCGAAGCAATGACCGGCACGCCGCAGGCCATGTATTGAATGAGTTTGAAAGCACATTTGCCGCGTGCCCAATCCGTATCAGGCAAGGGCATAATACCTACGTCAAAACGGTTGATGTGGAAAATTTCCGTATCCTCGCGCCAAGGCATTTCTATCACCTGGACATTGGGAATGACCGGTGCCCGCCCGCCGATGACTATAAATTGCACTGGCGATTCTTTTCCCAACAAAGACAAGGCTTGTACTACTTGAGTCAAGTATTCAGACGTAGACGGCGAACCTATCCAGCCCACAGTAAATACATCTGTAGACTTTTGTGGCTTGACGACATAGCGCTCGGTATCGACAACTGTCGGTAACAATACGACATTGGGATTTAATGACTGGGCATATTCGGCTAATGTTTGATTACCGGCAGTTACCACAGTTGCGCGGCGGATGACGGCATCGAACTTGTTTTTGAGTAAAGGAGAAACAGCACGGAACCGACTGGATTGATATTTCAAATAAAAAGCATCATCAAAGTCGTAAATATATGGAATTTGCAATAAGTTACTCTCAAACAATCCTGGCAGCAAAGGAAATATCTCGCAATGGACAATTACACATTGACAGTTACGTTGTCTGGCAAGCAAGCCCAGTCTTTTTACGCCTGACTGTAGCATGTTTACCCACGGAACGCCTTGCCCACTAAACCGACGAGTCAGGTAGGCATCATTGAGCAGGCTGTTGATCTGCAATTGAATCTCTTGGGTATTGAGGCCGGGTATATATTGCAGCAGGCGGTAGCGTGTGCTAGCGGCCAGGGGGCCGTAGAGTGCGAGACCCAAAACATCTATCATGATAAATTACAATCTTATAAACATGAATTATTATCCTGTTACTTTTTGAGATAGTAGGCTTTCAAAGTATCTCCTGTTCCGCTTATAGTTAGCACATAATTGGCTATATTTTTTAGATATCTTCCTTTGCCGGAGGATAAACGTTCACGGACAATATTGTTTTCTGTCATAGATTGGACTCTACTCGTTTTTTGCTGCTCTACTTTTCTAAATAAATCTTTAATCCTGGAAATATCTATGCCCGTTGTCAGAACCTTTTTCTCAACCAAATCATATTGAGACAATAAAAGTCTTATGCTTTTTTTTGTATAGAATGCCAAGTGTTCAGGATATCCTAATATCCTAAAATTTTTTCTTTCAAAATACCGCATAATCGAGTTAAAATTTGGCGTTGTTAAATAAAAAAGTCCGCCTGCTCTTAATGGACTAATTGAGTTATAAATCAACTTTTTGGGTTGATTAACATGCTCTAGCACTTCAAATGAAGTAACACAATCAAATTTGACATCGCCAAATGAGTCACCAGAAAATTCACCCGGCCACATAGTTATACCCGCATCCTCGCATAATTTTATAGCAGCAGGAGAATATTCACTGCCGTAAACATTCCATCCACGTTCCCTCGCTGCAATCAAAAAATCACCTTGCCCGCAACCTACGTCTAATATATTACTATTTTTTCTAAATGGCTCAAAATAATCTAGCAGCTTTTCAAAGCTTAATTTTGTTGCAACTGAAAGCGGTTTTCTTCCGCTATAACTATATGTATTATAATGATCGGTTAGCTCTTGTTCTGAAGGCACACGTTTATCAAAAACTAAACCACATTGGCTGCACAACAGTAACTCGCTGCAATATAGCCATTTGTTATCACTTATAGTAGCCGCATTACATAGAGGACAGTTAGAATGATTTTTCATACCGGATCAATATTTTCCTGCACAACAACACTTTGCTTACAATATGTCCTACATACAAACAGTATAGTTTCCGCGCTAAATATTTATAAATGTTTCATAAAATTTGTATACTCATTGGTTTCACTGTGACTTAATTGTCACCACAGGTAATGACAACTTTTCTTGTTTTGGAGTAAATAAATAAAAATAAATTAATGCCCTTATTATAGCCCATGTGTTCCATTCACGAGTATAAAACGTTAATCCTGATGCAATATTATCTTGAACAGTATTTTTAACATCGTGACATCCTTTTTCAATTATATTATTTATACATTCAATATACAATGTATGAGCATATTGAAATTGCCTTATATATAAATCACTTATTGATTTGCAATCTGATATGTCTGTTTGCAAAGTAGAGATAATGTTCCCTGAATCTATCCCTGAATCTATCCACATTACAGTATTGCCAATTAAGTCAGGTCTACCTATACTTAGGCACCAATTTGTACAGTTTGGACCTCCGTTAATATAAGGCGATAATCCTGTATAAAAATTAATAATAATTTGAGCAGGAAGCATTCCAATGGTTGATTTTTTAAGAAGATCTGTTCCAGAAATTGCAACCAAATCAGGTTGTTCGTTTTTAAAATAATTTAGAATAATCTTTGAATTTGCAGATTCAACAGCAACGCCTCTATCCTGTTGTACATCTGTTTTACAATTAACCGAATAGTAATTATTAACATCTCTCCACGCATTGGAAAAAACATGACCAACAATTCTACGAACGATTTTTTGTATCAATGCATAAGCACTATATTTTTTATTGAGGCATGAATTTGATGAGATAAAAATCTTATCAATCTTAATGCCATTCTGGCAGAATTTATCAATAAGGGCTAAGTGAACAGGATGTTCCCCAATAATTAATGCAACTTTCATAATAATTATTTATTCAGTATTCCACTGGCTCTAACTCTCGCTTCTGCAAGACTATTAGCATAAAAAGTAATTCTATTATATTCAGAATTCTTGGCAGAGTTTTTTAATTCATTTACAAGTAAAATATACTTTACCCCCTCTTTATACAAAAAATCAATCATATCTTTTCTGTAACTACCATTAGGAAATGCATATATATCGGAAGATATATTATTTTCATCGAACACATCTCGAGACTTAAAAAAATCTTCTTTAAAATAATCATAAGATTGAAATGCCATAGATTCGTGACTATAGGAATGGTTGCCCAGCTCAACTAATTTCGAGAGATTGTTTACATCAGCAGCCGACATCATTTTAGTCTCTTCTTTACAATCATCAATTAACCTTTGAAGTCTCCCATCAGAATTATTTAAAATTTTTTCTCGACTTTCTATGGATCTCATCTTTAGATAATTTAATACTTCGATATCCCATAATGCTCTTCTTTTCAAAGGGCTTACTGTTGGTGTAAAACCAGATATTTCAATATATTCTGCTGTACTATCGTCAATACACCTCAATGCATCAGAAAGACAAATAGTAAATGGTGGTACCTGAGTTTTAAGCGAATATCCAATGAGATTTAAATTGCACTTAATATTGTTACTCTTAATGACAGGAAGAACATTCTCTATAAAATTAAAGCAGCCATCATCAAATGACAAAATCATTTTCGGCTTAGAGCAATTCAAAAACTCAGGATCTTCCAAATCTTGGAAATGTAATATCTCAAAGTTTATTTTTAACCATTTGCACAAGTCATCAAAAATAGAGACATCAAGACAATTTTCCACTTTATTTTTTATATTTATGGCATGCAAATTCAATACAATTAAAGTGTCAGATGAGTATAATTTTGTCCTTAACAGTGGGAACTTGAAGCTGTCAAAAAAATAAAACAAATATTCTTTAGCAGAGTCTCTAGTATTCAACAATTAAGCCCTCAAAATTTGGAAAAAAGACTTAAACGATTTTCGTTTAGAAATTCTCAACCATGATAAAAACATAATTTTAGCAAGCCTTATCTTAACTGCACATACTTGTAAACGAGTAAGCTCAATTTTCTTTAACTCTTTAATAAGAAAGAAATACCCATTCTGTAACTTTTCAAGGTCAGCCATTGCTGATAAATGCCCTCTCCTGTAGGAGCAAATATTTGAATCAATACTGCCTATATAAGCATTCTTTTTAAAAGCAAGTGTAATATAGAATAACCAATCTTCAGCATGTGTCATTGATTCACTAAACCTAACGTCTCCAAGAAGATCGCTTCTGAAAAATAAAAAAATACCAATAAATGCACTTGCATCAAGTGAAAGTATTTTATATTTAAGATAACCGGTGTATCCAGGTTGATCAATTTTAATCAATTTCGACATATTTTTATCTTTTACTAAACATCTCCCTAAAGCAATGTCAACATTTGAATGAGTAACTAGATAGTTAGCTCTGTCCATAATGCTATTTGCAGTAAGCGTATCATCAGCATCCAGAAAAGTTATAAATTTTCCCTGCACTATATCCAAAGCAACATTACGAGCAGCACTGACTCCCTTGTTTTTCTGCTTGATTACTCTAATTCTTGAATCAACAAGTGTATCTAAATATACCTGCGTTCCATCTGTGCTCCCATCGTTGACAATTATTAATTCCCAGTTTTGCCAAGTTTGCTGAATCACCGAGTGGACAGCCTCTTCAATATAACGTTCAGCGTTATAAGCAGGCATGATAATGCTAACCAAGGGTTCCGATTGCATTCCATTAAACCTCATATGTCAGTAAATTCAAAAACAAGTTGCCGAAGCTGATCCACCGTCAACCACTCTGAATTATTGCCTGAACTATATTCAAAACCTGGCTCTACCGCGCTAGTCCCTTGTTGAGAACAAAACTCTTCAGCAGTCCACTTGCCCTCTAGCGGACAAACTATGTACCGATTACCCAACCGAACTGTGCGCTCGGATTCATAAGCACCAACCATGGTTTCGTGCAGTTTTTCTCCCGGCCTGATGCCCACAACACGCTGCTCAATGCCCGGCGCAATGGCTTCGGCAACATCGGTAATGCGGTATGAGGGGGAAATAGGGACAATGATTTCGCCACCCCAACCGTGTTCGATAGCAAACAGGATAAGTTCAAGCCCTTCTTGCATGGTGATACTAAAACGCGTCATGCCCGAATCCGTGATAGGCAAATAGCCTTCGGTCTTTTTTTGCAGAAAAAACGGTACCACGGAACCTTTGCTGCCGAACACATTGGCATATCTAACCAGCGAAAACTTGGTATCGTATTTTGCGTTGGCATCAAGAAACAGCTTTTCCAGAAAAAGTTTAGACGCGCCATAGGTATTGATGGGAGACACCGCTTTATCGGAGGACAAGGCCACCACACGCTCGACACCATTGATAACCGCAGCATCAACTACATTTTGCGTGCCTAAAATATTGGTCTTGGCACATTCGACAGGGTTATTTTCGCTCTCTGGCACATGCTTCATCGCGGCTGTGTGGACAATGACATTCACATCTTTGCAGGCCATGATGATGCGTTCCCGATCCCGCACGTCGCCTAAGATATAACGTACAGGATATTGCGATGGGGGAAAACGCTTGGTCATATCATAATGTTTTTGCTCATCGCGTGAAAAAACGTTAATACGCCGAATATCGGGATAGGTTTTGAGCAAATGCGGCAATAGAGCTTGGCCTACGGTTCCCGTGCCACCGGTGATGAGGATGCTGTAATCATTCATAATGTTAATCTGTGTGTTAATGCCTGGTACCATACCATGTTCTTTGGCTCCTCCTACTTCAGCAGCAATTCAGAGCCTAAACTTTTTTCAATATGAGAATAGCGCAATGAGAAATTTTGGGCGCAACTATCCCGCCTCTTCAATTTAGACATGTTTGAAAAGTTAGGTTACCCTCTGGTTGTTTGTTTT